>JASDVE010000118.1:0-10168 GCA_041891195.1 Myxococcota bacterium
CCTCGCCGCCCTGTAGTGCGTATTGGGCTCCATCGCGGCAAGGGACCTAGCTCGCGAGCGACACAATGCCGGATAGCCGTCGCGTCCGAGGCCAGGCTCGCGCAACCTTTGTCGCGCTGGTGGGTTTCAGCCTTATCGGGAGGTTCGGTTGCGGGACGCAGACCCAGACGCTCAATTGATGCTCGATTTTTGCGCGGGAGATGGCTCGGCCTTCGACTCGCTCTTTGATCGCTGGGGTGGGCCGTTGCTCCACTACCTCGAGCGGATGGTCGTCGATTCGGGTACCGCGGAAGAATTGGTTCAGGAAGCGTTCTTGAGGGTGTACCGGGCGAAGGATCGATATCGACCGGAGGCCAAGTTTTCGACCTGGCTTTATCGGATCGGAACAAACCTAGCGCTCAACGAACTGCGAAGGCCAAGCCGATCGCGTCCGCATTCAAGCATGAATGAAGAACCATCGAACGGGCGGCCAGTGTTGAGGTTGGTATCGGACACCCAGGACGCGGGTGACTCCCTCGATGTGCGGCGTCGCGCGAACCGAGTTGAAGGCGCCCTCGCGGAACTTCCCGAGCGCCAGCGGATGGCGATCTGGATGAGTGCAGTTGAAGGCATGTCATACGCGGAAATCGCCGAGACATTGGAGACGTCGGAAAAGAGTGTGAAGGCATTGGTCCACCGGGCGCGTTCGGCGCTGGTGAAGAACGTAAGAGCCGACGATCAAGGCAGCGCGAACGGATTACATGACGACGTAGAGCCAAGCGTCAAAAAGGACGTCAGGAAATGACAGACGAATCGATCGATCAGGAACTCTCCGCGTTCATTGATGGTGAACTCACAGCCGAGCGTGCCGCAGCATTGAATGCCCGCGTTGCTTCCGACCCGGAGCTGAAGGCTCGCCTTTCGACGCTCGAAGCGGTCAACGAAAGTCTTCGTTCGCTCACGTCGTCCGCGATGCCCGCCGACTTGCGCGCGCGGTTGCAAAGACGAATTGAGGGAGGTCCGGAGGCCGCGACACAATCGATCGACAGCGAAACGTCGATGGAATGGGGCAAGCCCCTCGCGGCCGCGCTCGCAGCGGGACTTATCGCAGCATGGCTTCTGTTCCCCGCTTCGAACCCTGAAGGCGTGCAGGTTGCACTTGAGACTCCCGCCGCGCGCGTTTCGGAAACGATCACAGAAGCAACTACAGAAACGGTTACCGACGTCGCTGAAAACGACACGGTTCACGATGCCGGCGTTGATAGGGTCGGCGTTAACTCTGACACCACAAACAACATCGCAACGAACACCCAAACCAACACCGCAACGAACATCGCAACCAATATCGATGCGATCGACGACATCGAGCCGATGCTCGAAGGAGCGTCCGATGGCGAACTCGCGATCGCATTCGAACTCGAGGCCCTCCGCGATCTCGACGTGATTCAAGATCTTGATTTGCTTGAAGCCCTTCTGGCGATGGAAGATGCCGAGGCGCAAACGCACAACGATGAAAAACGAGGCTAGTTCATGGGGGTCCGCATGAAAAATCGACTTCTGTCTAACGTCGCGATGGGTACCGGACTGGCGATGGCTTTATGTCTAGTCGCACCTTTCGGTGTGGTCGCCGAGGAGACGAAGGCGTTCCGTCACGGTTCTCCCGAATTCGAAGCATTCCTCGAGGATACGGACAGCTCAGCAGACAAGGCCGCCAAACGCGTGCTCGCCGCCACGCCCGAAATGCGTGAAGCGCGCCTCGAACGACTTTCTGTGCGACTGATTGGAGCGTCGCGATGGGAACGTCGACGCATATTGCGTCGCGAAGGACGCATCATGCGCGCCATGTCGGCAACGAATCGCGAAATGATCAAAGCCGAAAGGAAAGCATTCCGCGACAAACACGGGTTCTTGTCGATCCGCGATCGTCGTAATTTGTTCGAGTCTGGTGAGTTCGACTATTCCGAAGAAGAACGTCGGGCCCTACGCACGCGCTTCCGCGATCTGTCCAAAAGGGAAAGGCGGGTACTCGTGCGCAAAATGAAAAACGTGCGTGACCTTCCCGAAGACGAGCGTCGCGAACTCCACGATCGGCTAAACGAAATGAAGTTACTTTCGGCCGACCAGAAGGACGAGTTCATCACCAAGGCGAAACGTTGGCATGGAATGCCGGAAGAGCGCCGCGAGAAGCTGCGCGCTCAAATGAAGAAGCTCCGCGAGATGCCGGTCGACGAACGTATAGATCTTCTTGAACGTGCGATGGAAAACTCAAAGAGCAGCGAGCAATAGCAGCGGGCCTACGACCAACCTTCGGGGGTCGCAAGACCTTGTCCCTTCGCGTACTTCACCAAGTCCTTTAAACCATGCCCGAAGTGCGTTGCCCGCATGCTCTCACCCGTCATCAGTTCTGCAAGGTGGGCGCTTTTGAGTCCAAACTCGCAGTAGAGCACGTAGTCCTTGCTCTTGTCGAAGTGTGGGAACGCGCGCAGAGCTTCGTTGAAATTTAGATGCAGCGCACCAGGGTAGTGCCAGCCTTTGTAAGCTGCAGCCGAACGAAGGTCGATCACCGACGTACCTTCCTTGATGGCATGGGTCTCGAGCTTGGGCGTATCGGCAGCGCCGAGATCAAATGCTCTTAAGTCAAGTACGCTTCGCTCGGCGACCGCTTGCTTGAGTAACTCGGGATCGAGCCGGGCTTCTTCTTTCAAGATCACTTCAAGCTTGGCGCTCGTGGCTGGTTTGCTCGGCACCATCGCGCAATATTCGATTACGTCTTTGGAATATTTTTCGGTTCCGATCTTGCGCGCGATCGCGATGATTTCGTCCTTGTTGAAACCGACGAGTGGGCGCAGCACGGGCGTAGTCACCGATTGTGAAATGACGGCAATGTTCTGGAGTGTCTGCGACGAGACTTGTCCAACCGCGTCTCCGGTGATGATCGCTTTGGCCGATCGTTCGGCCGCGATCATCTCCGCTGTGCGCAAGAACAGGCGCTTCAAAAGAATCTGCCAGTATCGAGGTTCGCCTTTTTCGCGCAGGTCCCGGGTGACGTGGTCGAAGTCGATGCTGTGCAGGTGAGGACGTAAACCGTACGACCACTGATCTGTGATCTGCTTCATCACATGAAGCACGCCGAGTTGGTGTTCGCGCCCGCCCATGTTGCAGAAGACATAGTCGAGGGCGACGCCTCGCTTTAGCATCAGCCATGACGCGACCGCGGAATCGAATCCGCCCGAAACGAGGGAGATCGCACTCCCCTCGACTCCGACCGGCAGGCCACCGGGTCCGGGAATCTTTTCCGAAAAGAAATAGACCCAGTCCGGCATGATTTCGAGGTGGATCTCAATGTCGGGGTTGTCGAGGTCGACCTTGGCCGCGTGTTCGTCGAGGGCGGCGCCGATGACACGCGCGGTTTCTTGGCTCCGCAAGAGGTTGTCGTTACGGGACCCGACCCGGCGCACCCGCATTGCGAAGCTCTTCCCGCGTACGTCTTCTTTATAAAGAGCAAGCGCGTGGGCGACGAGGTCGTCGATGGATCGCCAAGCTCGCCGTTCCACGAGAGAAATCGATTGAATTCCGAAGCAGTTCGCCAGCTGCTCGAGATCGCCCTGGCTCTGCGCTTCAACGTAGACCCGGTCATGGTCGCGCTCGATTTTGGCCACAATGCCGTTCGCCTTGACGGCGTCCTTCAGGTTCTTCATCAAGCGTTTGTTGAAGCGGCGTCGCGTCGCTGGGCTCTTGAGGGTGACTTCGCCCCCAAAACGCAACAGTGCAAACCGCGTGTCGGCTTTCGGTGTGGAATCAGAGCGCTCGGGCGCGGTGTGCTGTGTTTCGTCGGACACGATTATGCTCGCGGGTTTTGGGCTCGCGGAACCCTACCGAAACCGCTCTAACCCACCCAGTCTGAGGTCGCGATCTGAAACGATCCCAGGTATTTATCTATTAAGACATCGTTCGTTTTTTCCGGTTGTAGCGCGCGGCGGCAAAAGTGGAGTGTTCAAGATGGGTTTTCGCAATTCGCTCGCAGGCGTAGTGTTCATTGGCGCGCTTTGTATTTCGTGTGCGGGCTCGTATAGGGCGAACATTTCGACCGCACAGTTGCAGGCGATCGAAGCTGCGGACATCGCATTGGCGAGCGGGGATGTCGACGGAGCCGGTCGCGCCTATGACGCCATCCTTGCCGAGACACCGGAACTACCCCTCGCACAACTCGGTGGCGCACGTGCAGCCTTGGCCGCCGGCGACGGGATTGAGTCCATTTCGCGCTTCGCGGCCTACCGTGCCCAAGGCGAATCGTGGCAGAAGGTCGAACAGTGGGAATACTGCGCCGCTCTGGTACTTGGCACTCGCCAGCGCCTCGCGAAGCCCAGCACGGCTCCCACCGCGATCGAGTTTGCTACGCGGCTAGAAGAAGAAGGTTGTCGCGAAGAGACGTCGAAAGACCTCGTACTTCGAAGCGAACTCGCGGTTTCGGACGCGGCGCTTCGGGCCGGGCATGACGAAGAAGCGTTGGCGGGCTACTTGGCACTCATCGGGCCGCCAGGGCCTTCGAACGCCAACGGTGTGACTTGGCGCACGTCCGGCGAAAGACAAAAGCACAACCGGCAGGAATCACCGCGGGAGCGCGCGTTTCTCAACGCTGCCCGGCTGCTGTCCGAATCTGGCGAGCGTGAACAGGCCCTCGCACTTCTTTCACGTGGGCTCGACGAATTTCCCGCAAATCGTGACCTGGTTCACCGAATGGTTACGCTGCTCGCCGATGGATCATCTGTGGTCTTTCCGCGTGCGAAGCCCCCCGGCGGTTTGCAACCTGCGTCCACGCCATGAAGAATTGGGCAGACTGGGAATCGCGCGTGGATTGGCGAGGCCTCCAACACCTGAAAAACCTGGGCAATATGAACAACACGGCAGCGAGACTGCGCCAACATGAAAGAACACCAAAGAACACCAAACAACATGAAAGAACACCAAACAACACCAAACAACACCAAAGAACACCAAACAACACAAAGCAACGTGGCACGGTTACTACCAATGCGGTGACTAAGTGTTGCGCGGCTTGCGAGTCGTGGGCGAAACCTCCATCATCCGCGCTCTGCAGATGAAAGCCGGTGCAACCCAGCGGTTCATGTTTGCGACTTTAACCGCCAACAGTTTTTTTCCGCTTGTCCTCCAGGGTGGATTGCGGATTCGAAATTTTTTCAACGACAAAGTCTGATGAAGACAAACAACGAGGGAAATATGAAGATTCGAACGACATTTCTCACCATTACGGCCGCTAGCCTTATGGTGCTTTCTGGCTGCGCCACCACCACCGAAGAGACCGAGGTGATGGACAGCGGCTCCTCGGATACGTCTGAATTCGACCAGGGTGAAGTCCCAGCCGAAGAGGTCGTAATCGAAGTGGTCGACACTGCATTGAGCTTTGGAACCGCTTACTTCGACTACAACAAGTCGGAAATCCGCGGCGACATGCGCGACGTCTTGAAGGTCAACGCCGAAGTTCTGAAGGGTTCGAACCAAACCGCAATGATCGCGGGCCACACCGACGAGCGCGGCTCAGCCGAGTACAACTTGGCGCTGGGCGAACGACGCGCACAAACGGTCCGTAAGTATCTTGAAGCACTTGGTGTTCCGAGCTCGCAGATGCGGATTAAGAGCTACGGCGAGTCGCGACCGGCCGTCAACGGCCACGACGAATCGGCTTGGGGTCTCAACCGCCGCGCGGAGCTTTCGAGCAACTAATTACGCCGAGTACTCAGATCACATCACGATCAATCGAGGCGACTTCAGACGGAGTCGCCTCTTTTTGTTTGGGACTGACGACACCCTTGTACGGCGATTGCCGCGATCCCCAAGGGTGGAGAACGTGAGCCGGGAGCATGCCTGGCGACTGCAGGCGTGCGGCGTTGACGTGCCGGACGGCGGGGTGATACCGTCATCAAGCGTGTCGCAGGCCCGTGCGCGCAGACGGCAATGCCCGTCTCGCCTCTCCTGCGTGCAAAGCAAAGCGCCGCTCCAAAGCAAGCCAAAGTTACAGGTCGCAGTGCTCCGCCGAGTGCGGTGCATTGCGAGATCGACTGCCGTCGTCCGACTCACGTCGAAAATTGACGGATGGAATCACTGCCCAACAACGTCCACGTGACGAAAGGAACCCCCCAATGCCGCTTTCCGGAGGACAACTCGCAGCCAAGGCTCTCAAAGAGGCTGGTGTCGAAGTCATCTTCACCCTGTCGGGTGGTCACATCATGCCGCTCTACGAAGGTTGTCTCGACGAAGGGATCAAGATCGTCGACGTGCGACACGAGCAGGCTGCTGTTCATGCTGCCGACTCTTGGGCGCGCTGTAACCCCGGCAAAATCGGTGTTGCGGCCATTACCGCGGGCCCCGGTGTGACCGACGGCGTCACCGGCGTCGCAAACGCATGGCGGGCAAACTCGCCGATCCTCGTTTTCGGTGGCCAGGGCCCTTTCAACAACTTGCGGCGTGGTTCACTCCAGGAAATGGACCACATCGGCGTGATGCGCCCCATCACGAAGTATGCGGATGCTTGCTACGAGAGCTACCGCATCCCTGAATACGTCGAACTGGCGATTCGTCATGCGATTTCGGGCACCCCGGGCCCGGCGTTTCTCGAGATCCCGATGGACATCTTCATGGGCCAAGTCGAAGACGACAACGTCATCGTCCCGCGCATTCGCACCACCGCGCCGCGCACCTCCCCCGATCGCGTTGAAGTTCGCGAGGCGCTTGAACTTCTCTCGAAGGCCGAACGCCCGATGCTCATGGCCGGTACCGCGGTAAAGTGGTCTCAAGCCGAAGACTCGATGAACAGCTTCATCAACGAGATTCATCTGCCGACCTTTTGCAACGGCATGGGTCGCGGCTCTGTGCCGTGGGATTCGCCGCAGTTCCTAAACCGCTCGCGCCGGGACGCGCTCGCGCAGACGGACTGCATCGTGTTGGCCGGAACCTTGCTCGACTTCCGAATGCGCTTTGGCAAGAGCATTCCGGACGACGCCAAGGTGATTCAGCTCGACATGGACAACATCTTGATGGGGCAGAACCGACAGACCGACGTGCCGCTCGTTGGCAACGTCGCATGTAGCTTCGACTTGCTCGCGGAAGAGATGAAGAACCAGGGCATGAAGCTGGACTTCTCGGCATGGCTCGCGGAGCTGCGAGAACTTGAGACGGCCGCCGAAGCGAAGGTTCAGTCTGCACTCAACAGCGACGAAACGCCTATCGATCCCCAGCGCATGTGCAAGGAAGTGCGCGACTGGCTCGGCACCCTCGGTGAGCCGATCGTGATCGGGGATGGCGGCGACATTGTTGCAACGGCGGCAAAGATTATCCCCGTGAAGGGTCGCGGCGCATGGATGGACCCGGGTCCGCTCGGAACGTTGGGCGTCGGCATGCCGTTCGCGTTGGCGGCACAACTCGCCAACCCGGACAAGCGCGTCGTCATCGTGTACGGCGACGGTTCGTTCGGCCTCAATGGTTTCGAGTTCGACACGGCTGTTCGCTTCAACCTTCCGATCATCGGTGTCATTGGCAACGACGGTGCATGGGGTCAGATGATGCGACCGCAGGGTGCCATGATGGGTTGGGACAGGCTCGAAGGCACGCTCTTGAACCGCACCCGCTACGACAAAGTCGTCGAAGCGTTGGGTGGACACGGCGAACTCGTCGAGAGCCCCGACGAAATTCGTCCGGCACTCGAGCGCGCCGCTGCATCGGGCAAGCCTGCACTGGTCAACATCATGATCCGACAGGACCGCGAGTTTAAGGGCGGCATTTATGTTTAAGTGCGGTCTAAGTGCTGTCTAAGAGCAGTCTAAGAACCGTTCAGGAACGTTTTTCAATCGTACTTTGGGAACCGAAAGTCGAAGCAGGATAACCGTTGAGCGATAGCTTCGACCTTCAGCCTTGCACCGAAGAAGAACTTGGATTCGATCCCGCATTATTCGCGCCGTTGCTCATGAGCAGCGGCGCGTTTGCGGTTGTGGACCTCGAGACGACGGGGCTTCCAAACGACACCGCTGCTGAGATCCTCGAGTTCGGCATCTTGACCTTCGACGCGGTGGGAGGCGCACCGGCGAGCGACGACATCTTTGCGAGTGTCGACCCGCCCGAAGTCGTGGTGCGGAAGCTCTCGGGGGTCGTGCGCCCTCGCCAGCCAATTCCCAGGCAGATTCAACGACTTACGGGGCTGCGAGACAGGGACGTCACAAACGCCACGAAGCTTGAAGACGTTCGCTCCCGCGTGGCCGAAGCCCTCGAAGACCGGATGTTGATCGCCCACAACGCAGACTTCGAGTGCAGCTTCTTGAGCAAGTTCGTTTCGCCCAACCTCAAGAACGCGGTCTATCTCGACACCCAGGACGTGCTCGCGGTAACGCACCCCGACGCACCTGACCTTCGCCTTGCGACCTTTACTCGAAAGCTACTCGGCACCGAAGAGCGCCACCGCGCATTGAACGACGCGCTCGATACTGCGCGCATCCTCGCGGTGATCGCACAAGGGGCGCTAGAGAGCGAAGACCGTTACGCGGTCGCACGTAGCGCACTGGATCGTTACGCCCCGCAGTCGCGTTGGCTCGACGTACTTCGCGGTCCCCTTGATTTGAACCCGGACGGGTTGCCCCACCAGTTCATTGCGATTTCGGCCTCCGAACATCCGCCGGTTCCCTTCGACGAGAACGCGATCGCAGAAGTTCTCGCCGACGAAGAGCGGGGTCGCACATACTTTCCCGGCTACCGCGTACGCGAAGAGCAGATCCAACTCGCGCGCGAATTCGTTCGCAATCTCGACGGCGGTGGCACGCTGTTGCTTGAAGGTGGGACAGGAGTTGGTAAGTCACTCGCATATCTCGCGGCAGTGATCCCCTTTGCAATCCATCGTCGGCACAGTGGCATTCGTGGGCCGCTGGTGATCTCGACGCGCACGAAACTCTTGCAAGACCAGTTGCTCCGCAAAGACATTGGGGCTGCGGCGGCATTTCTCGGTTACCCCGAAATTCGCGCGCTCTCGATCAAAGGTCGCGGCAACTATGTCTGTGAGAGGCGGCTATCGGCGGTCTTGCGCGAGGGCCGAGACACCGATGTCTTTCCCGATGAGCGGCATGCTTATGCGGTGTTGCTCGCATGCGCGCGAACCCGGCCACACGCGGAAATAGGCGACCTGCCCGCGGCGTTGATGCGCCGGTATCCAATTTTGCGCGATTTGCGAACACGTTCCGTAGCTCGTCGTTCAGAGCACTGCACCCGGGAAGACTGTTCAAAAACAACGGGTTGCCCGTTTGGGGCGCGTCGCGCAGCCCTGGCTCGCGCCGACGTCGTCGTCGCCAACCACGACCTCCTCCTACGCTGGCCTCCCGACTATCCCACGCTCTCCCACGTCATCGCAGACGAGGCCCATGAGGTCGCGGGCGTCGCCGACGAGGTCTACGCACAGACGGTAAGTCCCGACGAAGTGCTCGAACGCATCGACGATCTCTTTGGGCGTCCGTCGGATCGCGATGAATCACGTTTGCTCCCGCTCAAGCAGCGAGAGAAAGTTGCCGTCGATGTTGTCGCGTGGCGTCGCGAAATTGATCTCGACTTTGCGGGCATCACCAAGAGCCTCGCCGGGCGCGCGAGCGAATACGGTGAACTGCAACTTCCGCAGAGCCCCGACCGTGCCTTTCCCGAAGCCGCCGAGTTTTCGCGGGTTGCCGCGCGCCATGTTGATGACATTGCGGTCGAAGCCGAAAATCTTGCGGCACAGCGCGAAGAAACAAATGCGAACGACGAAGGGGACGACCCGGTGCTTCGCGTGATTCGCGAACTTCACGAAGCCGCCGATTGTCTTCGCATTGCTTTTGACGATTCGCCTCATCATGTCGCGTCGTTTGAATCGATGGGTCGCCCCGGGCAACGTTTTCGTTTGATGATTCGACCGGTATCCCCCGCGACCCCATATCATGAATCTTTCATGGAGCAGTTGGATTCGTTCGCTGCAGTGAGTGCGAGTTTGTTTGTTGCAGGCGACGCGTTCGCTGCATTGGGTGAACTCGAAATCGAGCAGCGTGCGGGTGATGCGATCGAACGCATCACCGTGGAAAGCCCGTTCCCTTACGCAAAAAACATGCGAGCCGTTGCGCTCAAACCTGTTGGCGACACGACGGCGGAAACTGCGAAGGTGCTGGAA
>JASDVE010000118.1:10178-31314 GCA_041891195.1 Myxococcota bacterium
CTCGCGCGTGAACTCGGCGGTCGTACGCTCGGTTTGTTCACGAGTTTGAAGCGCATGAACGAAGTCGCACTTCAACTCGACGCAGCACTCGCCGGAACCGGCATCGAGATCTTGACGCCGGTGCGCGCGTTCGAGGACCCGGCTTCCTTGGTTGAGCGGTTCGCAAATTCACGCAGTGGTGCGGTGCTCCTGGGAGCTCGGACGTTCTGGCAGGGGCTGGATCTACCGGGCGATGCCCTGCAGGCGGTTGTGATCGAGAAACTTCCGTTCGAAGTTCCCACCGAGCTTCGCAAGCGTCGTGAAGATCGCATTCGCGATTCGGGTGGAAATCCCTTCGCCATGCACGCGCTTGGGAAGATGCTTTTACATCTCAAGCAGATGGCCGGTCGTCTGATCCGGACCGAGGATGACCGGGGCGTGGTCGTGATCGTCGATGCCCGGGCCGACAAAGGATATTTTCGCCGGCTCAACGAGGCGTTTCCGGCGGGTACACCCGTGAGGGCGATTACACGCGCCGAGATTCCCGCGGTACTCGCGGAAATCGATTTGGGTCGCTCCGCGAAGACTGGGACCGAATCGCTATTTCGGGTCTGACGCGAGCAAGTGGGTGTGAGAAATTATCCCCGGCGCGTGTTAATCTCGCGCCATCCCTAAAGGCGGCCCCACCGCCGATCGATCGACCCAGCGCGCCGCATCGTTTCTCCGGACACGCGCGACTCATTCCCACCCCCCGTTCTCCCCCGTCAATAGAACACGCCAACCCGCCCGGCAGATTGCCTGCGGATTTTGCAAGACCTTTGCAAACACTCACGAAATTTCGGGCTAGCGTGTGCGTTCGTCACGCCGCCCCCAAGGCGTTTGGCCGCTAGGTCTGGAGACCGCTCTTTGTCTAAAAAATCTGACTCCGAGTTCTGTTCGAGACTTTGCTCGACCGCCAAACAGCTCACAATCGAGGGCGCTGAAACGTGACACTTCACGTACATGGCCTGGGGCACTTTCACCCAGAAAACGAGATCACAAACTCGTTTCTCGAATCTCTGGACATCGAGACCACAGACGAGTGGATCATGGACCGAGTGGGAATTCGCTCCCGTCGGACCGCATTGCCTCTGGACTACATCCGCGAAACTCATAACCGTGACCCACGCGCGGCGATGGAAGCGGCCGACTACTCGAACGCACAGCTTGGGCAACGTGCCGCTTTAATGGCGATGGAACGCGCGAAGGTCACCAAAGAGCAGATCGGCATGGTGATCTGCGGCGGTTGTGCGCCTGACTTCGCGATCCCGGCGGAAGCAGCACGCATCGCGGAGTTGCTCGAGATCGAAGCCACGTCTTTCGACATTGGCTCGGCGTGCACGAGCTTCTTTGCGGCGATCAACATGCTCTCCATGATGGACCCCAGCAAGCTTCCGAACTTCGTACTTGTGGTCGCGAGTGAGGTGATGACTCGTACGGTCAACTATGACGATCGAAACAGCGCGGTGCTCTGGGGCGACGCCGCGTCGGCGGCCGTGATCTCAACCCGCATACCCGGGCGCGCCGAGATCATCGGCAGCAACCTCGAATCGAGCCCGGCAGGTCAGTCCAAGGTTGTCATCCCGCGCCTTGGCTTCTTTGAGCAAGACGGCCGCGCGGTGCAGATGTTTGCGATCCGGAAGACGATTGCCGGGGTCAACCAGTTGCACGAAGAGTTTTCTGACGATGACCACAATTTTCACTTCGTGGGTCACCAGGCAAATTTGCGTATGCTGGAAAACGTTTGTCGCAAATGCGAGATTCCGAACGAACGACATCACTACAATGTGAACGGGTACGGCAACACAGGTGCCGCGAGCGGTGTTTCGGTGGTGTCGATGAATTGGGAAAAATGGCAGCCGAACGATGACATCGCGATGGTGGGCGTCGGCTCAGGTTTGACTTGGGGTCGCTACTTGATCCGCATGATGCAAGGGAAGGGCGCGTGACCGCACCACTTACTTACAAAGACTTCGGCGAACGAGATCACTTCGATCACGACGAGCTTCTCGCCTTTTCATACGGTCGTCTCGTGAGCGACCCGCCCGACACCTTCAAAGCGCGTCTCCCTACGCCGCCCATGATGATGTTCCACCGCATTACAGAGATCACCGCGAATCGGTCGCGCGGCAAGATCGTTGCCGAGAGCGACGTCGGCCTCGACGACTGGTTCTTCCACTGTCACTTCAACGGCGACCCGGTGCAACCCGGTTGCCTCGGTCTCGATGCGGTGTGGCAGCTGCTCGGTTTCTATTGCGTATGGCGCGGCGGTCCGGGGACGGGGCGTGCGCTCGGTGTTGGGGAGGTGGACTTCTTTGGTCAGATCAGGCCGCACGACAAACTCGTGCGATACGAGATCGACGTCCGTCGCTACAGCAAGTTGGAAAAGCAGGGCGCATCGATGGTGGTCGGAAACGCACGCGTGTTGGTCGACGGCGATGAAATTTACAAAGTCGACAACGCGCGGGTCGGCACGTTTATGGACATCGCGTACGACGACTACCCACTGGCCAGCGAAAACAGCCGCGGCGGACGGAATCAAGAATGAGTGATCAACCTGTTGCTCTCGTAACTGGTGGTGCCACGGGCATAGGGGCTGCGTGTTGCCGGCGACTTGCTGCCGAAGGTTTTCGCGTTGGTGTCCACTACCGATCGAGCGAAGAGAAGGCGCAGAAGCTTCTGGCTGAGTTGCCCGAAAGCTTTGGGGTGCGCGCGGACCTCGCGGAACCCGAAGCCATCGACGGGCTCATCAAAGAAATCAAAGCCGCGGCGGGTCGCGTGGACGTGTTGGTCAACAACGCGGGCTTTAACGTCAATGCACCGATGCTGACGATGACCGTTGCTCAATACGATTCGGTTGCGTCGGTTGCACGCGGTACTTGGTATCTCTCGAAGATGGTTTTACGGCGCTTCATGATGCGCAAGGGAACAGGGCGCATCATCAACATTTCGAGTGTTGTGGGACATACGGGCAACCCCGGACAAGTTCCCTACACGATGGTGAAGGCCGGACTCGACGCATTTACAAAATCGCTCGCTCAGGAACTTTCTGGACGAGACATCTTGGTGAACTCAGTTGCCCCCGGCTTCATCGATACCGAGATGACTGAAGAGCTTCCTGACGAAGTGAAGGAAAATATTCTTGGTAAAATCCCTCAGGGCCGCATGGGGACTGCGGATGAAGTCGCAGATGTCGTGGCTTACTTGTCTACCCGCGCGAGCTACATCAACGGCACCGTCGTGCATGTGAACGGAGGCATGTACGGTGGCTGATCTGATGAGCAAAGAAGAAGTGCTCGCCCGCGTTCCCCAGCAGGACCCCTTTCGTTTTATCGACGAGATCGTGGAACTCGACCTCGAGCACATTGTTGCGCGATACACGTTCCGCGAAGACGCCGACTTCTATCGCGGGCACTTTCCGGGCAACCCCGTGACGCCCGGTGTGATTCTCGTTGAAGCCATGGCCCAAGCCGGTGTCGTCGCGTACGGGATCTATCTCTATGCGGCGGAACACTCGCCGGAAGAAGTTGACAAGCTTCTCACGATGTTCACCGACGCCCAGATCGATTTCTCTGGCATGGTGAAACCAGGTGACCGCGTGACGACCACCGCACGCAAGGTGTTTTTTCGACGTAAAAAACTGCGCTGCGAAATGGAAATGAAGCTCGATGACGGCACCGTGGTTTGTTCGGGTGTGTTGTCTGGGATGGGAGTGCCGCGATGAGGCGAGTCGTAATCACGGGCCTTGGTGTCATTGCCCCGAACGGGAATGGCGTGAGCGAATTTGAAGGTGCGCTCCGCGAAGGGCGTTCGGGAATTCGCTTTCAGGAATCGATGGCGGAGCACAAGTTCGGGAGTCACGTCGCGGGGACACCCGTAGGTGCGGACGAGCTTGCCCAGGCAACGTTTTCGGAAGAAGAACTCATGGCGATGAACATGAGCCATCGGTTCGGGAGTCTCGCCTCCGTTGAAGCTTGGAAAAACGCTGGCCTCACGGTTCCGGACGCCGACGCCGACCCCGACTGGGATGCGGGCGCGATTCTCGGCACAGGCATTGGGGGCATGGACACAACCGCCGAGCGCGTCGTGCCCTTCACGAATGAGAAGAAAGTGCGTCGCCTGGGTTCGACCGCTGTCGAGCAAGTGATGGCGAGTGGTGTGTCGGCGCGCATTTCCGGCCAACTTGCGCTGGGGAACCAGGTCACAACGAATTCGAGTGCGTGTAGTACCGGCACCGAAGCCATTATCATGGGACGCGATCGCATCCAGTTGGGCCTCGCAGAGCGCATGCTTTGTGGAGGGTCCGAAGGCGCGAGTCACTATATCTGGGCCGGTTTTGATGCGATGCGGGTTCTGTGTCGCAACTTCAACGACGACCCCGAGAAGGCGTCGCGTCCGATGAGTGCTTCGGCCGCGGGCTTCGTTCCCGGTTCGGGCGCGGGTGTTGTGATGGTCGAGAGTCTCGACAGTGCGCAAGCGCGCGGTGCGGACATCATCGCCGAGGTGTTGGGTGGTGCAGTGAACTGCGGGGGACAGCGCATGGGGGGGAGTATGACGTCGCCCAATCCCGAAAGCGTAAAGCGCTGCATTCAGAGCGCGCTCGCCAACGCCGAAATTACGGGCGACGACGTCGACGTAATTAATGGTCACCTCACGGCTACCGGTGCGGACCCAAAGGAAATTGGCTCTTGGGCACGAGGGTTGGGTCGCGGGCCCGACGACTTCCCGACGATCACCGCGACGAAGTCTCTTATAGGTCATGCCCTCGGCGCGGCCGGTGGGATCGAAGCGGTCGCATCGTTGTTGATGTTGCAGGGTGGCTTTGTTCAGCCGGCAATCAACTGCGAAGATCTGCATCCCGAAATTGCGCCTTTCAAAAAGGCAATTCCGTACGAAGGTGCAGAAATGCCGGACATGAGAATCATCGCGAAGGCGGGCTTCGGTTTTGGAGACGTGAACGCGTGCGTGATCTTCAAGAAGTGGGAAAATTAGAAACGGCCGCTTGGGCGCGCCGATAGTCAGCAAGTTGAACTCGAACAGCACCATCAATTACTTGAACAGAAGGGGGTCAAAGTGGAACAGTCGGAAGTAATGGAAGGCGTGGTAAAGATTTTGAAGCCTTGGGTGAAGAACGAAGAAGCCCTCGCAGCAGTGTCGATGATGACGAACATTCTCGAAGACCTCAAGGTCAACTCGGCACGTCTTGTTGACGTCGTGATCGCATTCGAGGACGAATTCGATATCGAAATTGCCGACGAAGACGTCGACACGGTGAACACCGTTGGCGATGCCGTGACACTGATCGTTTCAAAACTCGGCTAGATGCTGGGCCGTAGATCGAGCGAAGGCTTGTTGCGCGGCATGGCACCATGAAAGCGAAAAAAAGGGGCTCGGCGAGTGAGTGACTCGACGCCATCAACGGTTCCCCGTGGTCTGCGTTTTCGGCACGCGCTTCAGCGCGAAGTCGGACGCGTCATGGGTCCATTTTGGATCCCGCCGATGGTGTTCTTTTTGCGCTTCGTTCTGGGATACCGAATTGAAAACGTCGTAGCACTTCGTGAAGAATATCAACGTCTTCGCGAAGAGAGTGACGCGCCCCTTCTGATCTGCCCCAATCACCTTACCCTGATCGATTCGATCGTTCTTGCCTGGGCGGTAGTGCCGTGGTGGAAATATGTGATTCGTTGGAACGAGATGCCGTGGAACACGCCCGAGCGGAAAAACTTTGCGCGCACCGGCGTCACCAGGATCTTGGTCTTCGTCGCGAAATGCATTCCGGTTTCTCGCGGTGGTGAACGTGAGAAGGTCGCGGAAGTACTCAATCGCGTGACTCACTTGTTGATTCGTGGCGAGGTCGCGCTGCTCTTCCCGGAAGGCACGCGGAGTCGAACTGGACGCGTTAATGACGAGTCGGTGGCTTGGGGCGTCGGACGAATCATTGCCGCAACGCCGGGTTGCCGGGTGCTGTGTGTCTATATGCGCGGCGACACTCAGGAAAGTTGGGGAAGCATCCCGAACATGGGCGACAGCTTTACGATTGCGACCGACTGCTTCGAACCGAAGAGCGACCTCAAGGGTGCGAGGCGCTCTCGCGACTTGGTTGTGCAGATCATTGGTCGCCTAGCGCACATGGAAGGGGAGTACTTCAATGGTCGGCAATGACGTCGTAGACCTCTGTGACCGCGACGCTGACATGGCGACTTATCGTGGCGGCTTCGATGCCCGGGTTTTTACTTGGGACGAACAGATGCAGATCGACAAGGCCTCCGAGTCCTCGCACCAGCGATGGCGACTTTGGGCTGCCAAAGAAGCGAGCTACAAGCTTGCGCGACGGCTCGACTCAAAAACGATCTTCGCGCCTCGAAAGTTTGAGGTGCAGCCGGACGTGACTGACGCGCAAGTAATGGTGATCCACAATGACGCACGCTACTTCGTTGGGTTTACGGAGTCTTCGCGCCACATCCACGCGGTTGCCGTGTGCGACCCATCGGAGTTTCAGTTTGTGATTGCGGGTGTTGAACTAGTTAAATCGATGAACAGCAAAGACGAGAGCGCGGCAGTCCGCGCATTCGCGTGCGGCGCAATTGCGGAGCGCCTCGCAGTGCCTCGTAAATCGCTAGAATTTCGCAAGAACGCTCGCATCCCACAGCTCTTTATCGGCAACGAGCCAGCCGGACTCAGCGTTTCATTTTCGCATCATGGCGCATGGATTGCGTTTGCTTGTTACGACGCTTCGACTTGCCAGCAGGGAGAGATGCGCGTTGCCTGAAATTCGACGACTCGCAATCGTGAACCGCGGCGAAGCCGCGATGCGCTGCATTCGTGCTGTGAAGAGTTTGCGTGCCCACGAGCGCAGCGACATGAAAGTAATTGCGCTGTACACCACGCCGGACCAGGACGCTCCGTTCGTACGGCAGGCCGATCACGCGTTTGCCCTGTCGGACGGTGCCGGTGCGGTTGCGGCCTATCTCGACCACGACGGTTTGATTGCGGCGCTCAAGAGCGTTGAAGCAGACGCGGTTTGGCCGGGTTGGGGTTTCGTCGCCGAGTCGCCTGCCTTTGTCGATCGTTTGGCTGAAGCAGGTATCACGTTCCTCGGCCCAAGTGCGGAAGCGATGCGATCGCTCGGAGACAAGATCACTTCGAAACTTGCGGCCGAAGAAGCAGGCGTGCCGGTGTCGGCATGGAACGGTGGAGTTCTCAAAGACGAACAAGACGCACTCAAGCACGCAAAGCAGATCGGATATCCGATCGCCATCAAGGCGACGGCGGGTGGCGGCGGCCGCGGGATTCGCATGGTGGACCGTGAGGAAGATCTCGAAGAGGCCTTCCGGTCCGCGGCTTCTGAAGCCAAGAACGCTTTTGGTGACGACCGCTTGTTCTGTGAAGAGCGTGTCATCAATGGGCGACATATCGAAGTTCAAATCGCGGCAGACTTGCATGGCAATGTGCTTGCGGTTGGATCACGAGATTGTTCGGTGCAGCGAAGACATCAGAAGGTGTTGGAAGAAGCGCCTCCACCGGGAATCTCTGCCGAACTCAAGCGCGATATCGAGCAGGCCGCAGTGCGAATCGTGACCCACGTGAAGTATTCGGGCGTGGGTACAGTCGAGTTCTTGCTCAAGAAGAACGAGTTTTTCTTTCTTGAAGTTAATCCGCGCTTGCAGGTCGAGCACGGGATTACCGAAGAAATTACAGGTATCGACCTCGTGCAGCTTCAGGTGAAGATTGCCCGGGGCGAATCAATCGAAGACATTGAAATCCGCGAGCGCGGTGTCGCGATCGAAGCACGAGTTTGCGCAGAAGATCCCGACCAGGGGTTCCTTCCTTCGCCCGGAAAGATCGTGCGCTTCGAACCCCCGCTTGGGCCGCGCGTGCGTATCGACTCGGGTGTGGTTACCGGCACCATGGTCCCTCCGGACTTTGACTCGCTCGTCACCAAGGTCATCGCAATTGGAGACAACCGCGACGACGCGCGGGCGCGCCTCGCGTGTGTGCTGCAAGACCTGGAACTCGTAATTCAAGGTGGCGCGACAAACCGCGGCTACCTGCTCGAAGTGCTCGACAGCCAGGACTTCCGGGCGGGCGGAGTCGACACGGGTTGGCTCGACCGTCGGGGCCGAGACGCGGATCGCGCGCTAAGGGAGGGCGAGGCCGAACTCGCACAAGACTCAATCGTCGCGGCGGCGATTTTTGCTTATCAACGCAGACGCGCCGCGGCTCGGCTCAACTTTTATTCCGACGTGTCGCGGATCGCGCCCGAGCGCATCCCGTCGTCGAGTGGGCAGCAGATCGACGTCAGTATCGATGGCGAGAGTTACCGCACCACGGTCTACGCGACCGGGGCATGGCGCTACCGCGTCCACCTCGATGGTCTCGTCGTCGGTGCGTTGATGCGCGAAGAAGGGGAAAACCGCGCACGCCTCGAAATCGATGATCGCGTTCGTCGCTTGCTTTACGACGCATCTGACATCGGGCTTCGCATTGAGATCGACGGACATCCGTATCGTTATAGCTGGCAAACTGCCGGACAAGTTCTTGCTGGCACGCCCGCGATGGTTGTCGCGCTCCACGTTCAAGAAGGCGACCAGATTAAAGTTGGCGACTCTCTGGGACTCCTCGAAGCCATGAAGATGGAGATCGGTTTTCATGCGCCGGTCGCGGGCGTGGTGACAGAGGTCATGGTTCGAGGCGGACAACAAGTCAGCGCCGGAGAATTACTGCTTGTCATCGATCCCGAAGCGGGCGAGGGCGATGACACGGTGCCGAAGCCGCGCCTCACTTTGCCGGAACAGACCGACCCTCTCGCACTTCTATTTACTCCCAACGAGTCAAGTCCGCTGGGAGCCCCGGACATGCTCGCCGCCGACCGCGGCGAACGGCCGCTTCGTAAAAACGCGGTCGAGGCCGTGCTCGAAGAAGTGCGCCGTGTGGCGCTTGGATTCGACGCAAACCCGGACCGCAGTGAAAGTCTCGTCGCTCTCCTTGAGGCACCGCTGCCGGAAGGCGTGTCGCTCGGATTTCTCGAACAGATGTCTCGCATTCGCTATGCGATCGGTTCGTTTGTCGACACCGAAGAAATGTTCATTACCGCACCCCGGGCCTCGCTTTCTGGGGACTTCGGTCCTTCGAATGCGGCACGCTTTCGGATGTTCGTGCGCCGGTTGCGTGCTTCAGGGGCCGGCATTGCCGAAGAATTCCTCGAACTCGCCAAGCGCGCACTTGCGCAATACGGCGTCGGTGACCTGACTCCGAGTGATGCACTGGAGCGCGCCGTGCTCCGCTTGTTTTCGACCCAGGTCGACCCGGATTTGCGGCTTCGTCTCGTCCTTGCCGTGATCCGACACCTCACCGCATTGGCGGAAGCAGGCATTGAGTTCGAAAAGGACCGTCAGCTATCCGGTGCGTTGATCCGCATCACCCGGATGCGCGGGCGCCTCTCCGATACCCTCGCCGACGCGGCGCTCGAAGCCAACTACGTGCTCTTTGACAAACGCGAAGTCGAGCGACAAGCAGAGCAGCGATCAAAGGATCTCGAAACCTGGTTGCGCAAGAACGAAAAAAGCCCGGTTGCGCCTTCTGCGAACGTCATGGTCGAAGTTGCGGCGGCGGCAAAGCGCGTGTTTGATCGCGTTGGCAATTGGATCGCGGCGACCGATCCAAGTTTGCGTGAAATCGCACTGGCCGCACATGTTCAACGCGTGTTCTCGCCCGCGGTCCCGCGTGGCCGTAGCTTTATTAAGGCAGACGGTTTTAGAATTCTCTCGTTCGAGTACCCCGAGTTTGGTCTGGTGATCGCGGGTGCAGCCGGCGAAGACGATGACGCCGTCGCGGTCGCAAAGGCTCTGCAGTCTGCCACGACACGCTTGACGTCGAAGAGCAGCAAGCACGCTGCGCACTCAATCGAACTCATGGTTTCAATATCGGACGCCGGCGATATCGAGCCTCTGCTCGAACGCATCACCGACCACGTCAAAGCCACGACCCTTCCGTGTCGCTTGACCCTGGGTTTGATCCTCGACAAAGGGCAGGACGTATACAAGACGTTCGAGCGCGACGATCAGGGCGTTGCGGCATTGCAGACTCGTTACATCGACCTTCACCCCGAAACCGCCGAGCGCATCAACCTCGACCGGTTACGCAATTTTGAACTAGACCGTCTGCAAAGCGAAGAGGGTATCTACACCTTCTATGGCCGCAGTCGCGACGAAGACGGTGACGAGCGCGTGTTCGTGCTCGCAGACGCCCGCGATCGCTCCCCCGGCATGACACCCGACGTCGACGCAAGGATCCCTGCATTCGTGCGCGTATTTCATCGCGCGGCGCGTAGCCTGCGTACCGTTTTGCAAACGCGTGACCCGCATCGACGTTTACAGTGGAACCGTATTTCCATCTTTGTCGCGCCAGCGATGTATCTCGACCGAGACGCTGCTGCGCGACTCGCCCGCCGGCTCGCTCCCGCGACCCGGCACCTGGGACTCGAGAAGGTCACCGTTCAATTGAGCCTGCTTGATGCCAAAGAGCCAGAAGCGCCCGCGCGTCCGATTGAGATCGTCATTACGGACACCGGCCCACAGATGGAGATTTCGTGGCGCGAGCCTCACAATGATCCGTTGCAGCCCGCCGGAGACTACGAGCGAAAGGTTGTGGGGTCGAGGCGAAGGCGACGCATTTATCCGTACGAAATTATCAGCATGTTGACCTCGGACGAACGCAGCATCGAAGATGCAGTCACCGATGGCGTGACGCGCACAAACGGCCGGAGCAACGCGATGCCGAGTTTGCCGCGGGGAACGTTCGAGGAATACGACCTCGACCCAGCCTCGGTCACGCCGAAAGCGATCGCGGTCGAACGCAGTCACGGCCTTAATGAGAGTGCTGTCGTGCTGGGTGTCATCTCGACTCCCACCGAAAAATTCCCTGAAGGCATGGAGCGCGTGCTCGTGCTGTCCGATCCAACCCGGGGCATGGGGGCGCTTTCACTGGGCGAGTGCGATCGATTGGTTGCAGCACTTGACCTCGCAGAGGAACGTCGCATTCCCGTCGAGTGGGTTCCCGTATCGAGTGGTGCAAAGATTGCGATGGACAGTGGTACCGAAAACCTCGACGCCACCGCGCGTGTGGTGCGTCGTATTGTTCATTTCACCCAAGCGGGTGGCGAGATCAATCTAATCGTGCAGGGAATCAACGTTGGCGCGCAGAGTTACTTCGACGCGCTCGCGACCATGTTGATGCACACCAAGGGTGCCCTCATCATGACTCCGCGCGCCTCCATGGTGTTGACCGGGCGCGCTGCTCTTGAAGCGTCGGGGGCCGTGGCGGCGGAAGACGAAGAGGCGATCGGCGGCTTCGAACGGGTGATGGGACCGAACGGCCAAGCGCAGTACTACGCGCGTAACTTGGCCGAGGCGTATCAAACGCTCTTCGAATACTACCGGTACAGCTACGTCGCCCCGGGCGAGAAGGTGCCGCGGCTTTTCGAAAGCGAAGACCCGGCAGCGCGTTCGGTATGTGACTTCGTCCTGACTCCAGAGGAAGGGTTCGACTTCCAAACCGTTGGCGAGATCTTCAACAACAAAACAAACCCGGGACGAAAGCGGCCCTTCGATATGCGCGCCGTGATGTCTTCGGTCATCGATCAAGACGGTGGTCACCTCGAACGATGGCGGCAGATGGTAGGCGCCGAAACTGCCATTGTGTGGGACGCACATTTGGGTGGCGTTCCCGTGACCACGATCGGAATCGAAAGTCACAACATCCCGCGTGACGGCTACCGCCCCTTCGACGGTCCGGAGTCGTGGACCGGCGGAACCCTCTTTCCTCTTTCGTCGAAGAAGGTCGCGCGTGCGATCAACGCTGCCAGTGGTCGTCGCCCGGTTGTAATGCTCGCAAATCTTTCGGGCTTCGATGGTTCTCCCGAGTCGCTTCGCAAACTTCAACTTGAGTACGGGGCCGAGATCGCAACAGCGGTCGTTAACTTCGATGGCCCGTTCTTGTTCCAAGTGGTGTCGCGTTATCACGGCGGCGCATACGTGGTCTTCTCACGAGAACTCAGCGACAATATTCGCGCCTTTGCGCTTTCGGGTTCGTACGCTTCGGTGATCGGCGGCGGTCCCGCGGCCAAGGTCGTCTTCTCTCGCGACGTTCGCGTGCGTACATTGCAAGACGAGCGCGTGAAGAAGTGCGAGCGTGAGTTGCGATACCGCGGGACCCAAGCAGCCCGCGAGGCGCTCGACAGCAAAATTGCCGAAGTCACCCTCGAGAAGCAGGCCGAGATCGCCGCGGAATTCGACGAAGTTCACAGCGTCGAACGCGCCCTTGAAGTCGGCTCGCTCGAAAAGATCATCGAACCGGACGCCATGCGGGCCACGTTGATCCGCGAGCTAAAGGTTATGCTTGGGATGTCGCTCCGCTGACTCTCGTTCAAAGAGTGTGCGTGGTCGGTAACTCTGGCAGCGGAAAGTCGACGTTTGCTCGCGCACTGGCTCGCAAGCTTGGCCATCCACATCTCGAACTCGACGGCATCGCGCACCAGTCGGATTGGCGCATGATCGACCCCGAAGAATTTCGCGGGCGGGTCGGCGCCTTCATCGATGCCAATCCAAATTGGATCATCGAAGGCGGCTACGAGCTTGTCCGCGAATTGGTTTGGAGCCGCGCACAGCAGATGATCTGGCTCGACCCCAGCCGGTTCGAAAATATGCGAGCTGTCGTATGGCGAACGGTTCGCCGCTCGATCACGCGCGAAGTGTTGTGGAACGGCAACCGAGAGCCTTGGTCGAACCTCTATTCCCTTGACCCCGAAAAATCGGTCATCGCGTGGGCGTGGGTCAAGCACCCTGAGAGGCGGGCGCTCTACACCCACACGATCGACGATCCCCGCTGGAAGCACCTCACCTGGACCCGCTTCGCTAGCCGTAAGGCGGCGGCGAGGTGGCTGAACGCGATTTAGGATCGCACTCTTTTCACCCAGCGCCGTAGTCGATCGACTGAGTCGAGCTACCGTTGCTTCATTCACGCAAACGGCCTCGGCGGACTCATGACCCATTCCAATGCCCCCGACATCATCCTTTTAGAAGGCATCGAAGTGCCTGCCGCCCTCGGCGTCACCGAGGCGGAGCGGCAGATGCGTCGGCCCGTTCGTCTCGATCTCGAACTCGGCTTTGACCTTCGTCCTTCTGGGCAGACCGACGACCTTTCGCAAACGATCGACTACGGACAGATCTACGAAGTTGTCGAAAAAGTTGCGGGCGGTCGCGAGCATAAGCTTGTCGAAGCATTGGGTGAGCGGATCGCGAATGCATTGTTTGAGAATTTCCCAGTCGAGAGTGTCCAATTGACGGTGAGAAAGTCGAAGCCCATTGCGGGGGTGCTCGATTGGGCTGGAGTGCGGATCACGCGCACCCGCTAACGCGTGTTTGAGCGCGGGATCTTCTTTGTGACAAACCGTCAGGAGGCCGGGTGATGGGTGTGTTGCTGCGAGGCGTGATCTTCTGCCTGAGCGTTCTCCCGCCGAGTTTCGCCCGCGAGTTGTGCGCTCACCTTGCGTCGCTTTACGCCCGGGTGGGAGGCCCCCGCACAAAAGACGCCTACGCGAACATCCGCCTCGCGTTTCCCGAGAAGTCAGACGAGGGGTGCACGCGCATCTTGGTAGAAAGCTTCGCGAACCTCGGGCGCAGCGTCGCAGAAGTTTGTTCGATGCATCGGCGTGACTCCGGTGCACTCTTCGACCGTGTCACGATTGAAGGCCGCGAAAATCTCGAACTCGCCCGAAAGTCTTCGGGACAAGACGGCGGGCTCGTCGTAACCGCTCACTTCGGTTCGTGGGAATTTTGTGCCGCTGCTCTCGCGCATCACGGACTCCCCATTAGCGTTGTCCAGCACGGATTCGAAAACGCCGCGGTTGAGCGCGTCGTGACGGGTTGGCGCGCGAAAGCCGGTCTCGAAACACTTTCCATGGGAAGCGCCGCGTTGGGTTTGTTTCGCGCACTTGGGCGCGGCCGCTATGTGGCACTCTTGATGGACCAAAATGCGGGTGAAGAAGAAGGCGTCTTCGCACCGTTCTTCTCCGTGGCGGCGTCGACCCGAAGTGGCCCCGCCCTCATCGCAATGACACGGGGTACTCCCGTGATCCCCGTGTTCTTCTACCGAAAGGGAAAGACGGGTGAGCACGTTGCACGCATTGGCGCGCCGCTCGAGCTCGACCAAGACGAGAACGCACCGCCCGAACTTCTGACGAAGAACGTCGCCCGCATCAACGCTGCGATCGAAGCCGCGATCCGCGAAGCACCGGAGCAGTGGATCTGGAGCCATCGCCGTTTTAAGACGCGCCCAGCGGGTGCCGAGCCCATCTACGAAAAACGTGGCGGGGTACTTCGGAGCCTGCGTCACAGGCTCCGAGGCTAGACGCCGCTTCGTCTAAACCTTCTGAGATCGCCGGGGTCTTTTCGACATGGCGGCGAGCCCCAGTGCGCACAAGAGACCGGTGCTCGGCTCTGGTATGGACGTAATGAAATCGACGGCGACATAGGCTGGCGTGTTTATGCCGAAGTCGCCGACGTCGGAGGACGCGAACGAAAATGACAATTCGTCGACAAGGCCGAGGCTCGAAAGATCAACCCAGGTCCAGTCGTCGATGATGTAGTCGTCGACAGAATTCGCAAACCGGTAGTCGGCGAGGAAAAACTCCACGCTGCTTGTCGCCGCACCAGAAAGCCGACCTTCGACCGTGACGCTGAACCAGTCCTCGTCCGTGCCCGATGCGCCACCGAACTGCTTCGCGAAGCTGTCGCCGTTCAACATCGAAAGCGCTGAGTACGTGGTGTTGGTCAGGTAAGTTCCGGTGATGTTCTCGGCGCTTGCGAGGGTGATGTTCGCCGAAAGTTCGGTATGCGCTACGCCAAACTGCCCGGCGCCGCCGAAGCCACCGCCGGTGACGGAGCTGTACTGATTACCGAATCCCGGCGTTGCGGTGTCGCCGTGGTTACTCACCGACCAACCGTCCCAGCAGCAACCGAAGCTGAAGGTGTTGTTGAAGGTTCCGTTGAAGGTTCCGTTTCCAACTGTGAAGTCGCCGCCCAGGTCACTTCCGTTGTAAAAGCCACTGCCGTCCAGCGCGAAGTCGTCAAAGTTGATGGTATTTGCGGTTGTGGCTGTGGCGACGAGCATCGTCGCGGCGGCGAGCAACGAGCTTTTCAGTATTCTGGCAACGAAACCGTTTGGTCGTGAGTTATGGGTCAAGGTATGCACGTGAGTCTCCTTGGTTGCTCGAAGGCGAATATTTGATTTCGCGCACGAGCACATGTCATGCACGCGAAAAGTGCAATGAAACCGACTCAGGAGATTGTGAACGGGAGTAGGGCGCCTCGCCGCACCACACCGAACGGGTGATGGTGCTGCGCGCAAAACTCCTTCTCGGTCCCCGGAGAAGAGCATTCAATTCGGTGGCTGCGTGCGGGGCGAATCGTGCTCGCTCTACAAACAACCGATGTCGATGAAAGGTCGGTCTTCTGGCTTCTGGATCATCCAGGCTTCAACACCTTCCCAACCTATGCTCTGCATTGACTCAACCCAATGAGTCGGTTCGAAGAGCGGTGGTCAGTGGTATTTCGTTGAAGCTGTCCCCAGTTACAGCGACGGGCTCGCGCCGGATTTGCACCGGCTTCCCAATTTTCCCGGCACCGCGCATGAAAGAGTTTTGGCCAAATGCCATTCTCTTACAAAGACGAAGTGTGCGAGATCCCTTTCAGTACTTTCGAATCGCCGAGCCTAACGGAGCGAGTGTCGCACTGTCAATCGAATGGAAGTGGGACTCGTGCGAATCCTGCGAAGAGCAAAGCACTTCTCGCGGTATCGAGACAAAGGTGCAGAAGGGTTGTTTAACTCAAGAACGTTCGTTGGGTTCGAAGACCATGACGCAGTCGCGTCCCGAGTCTTTTGCGCGGCTGAAAGTGGCCGGTACGAGCTGGTCGCGCATGCTCTGGGACAGCTCGAGTTCGTCACCGCGCCAAAGTAGGAGTTCACCCTAGCCCGTCACGCACCAACGTTGAGGAAAAGGCCGGTACCTCGAGAAGCATCGCGTGAAGCTGCCGTCCCACGACCGTGGGCGCGAAGCACTTTTCGCTGGGGCTTGTGTCAGTGAGTAGGTCTTGCAAGTGGCCAACGCTTATCAGGTCTTGCGCAGGTTTAGCGGCAATCGCCTTGGGGTCTTCGTACCAGAAGTCGAGTTCGACCCGGTTCGTTGGACATTGCGGGAAAGAATTCCTGGACTTTTTCACGTAGGAAGGAATCGATGGCGCGGAGCGATACCGTGCTGATGACGAGAGATATGCACAGCGTTGCGGCGAGTACGAAGAAGCGGAGGCTGCGGAGCGGGCGGCGCCAGACGCGGAACTCGTCTGCGCTTGAGGTGTGGTTTGGGCAGGGAGGCGTGATGCCCACAGAGCGGACAGAGACGGAAAAAGTCGGTGTGCGCCGCTTGAGTGAGCGGTCGTGCGGTGGGTTTTGCTTGGGAAGACAAAAAGTTTTGTCGGCGGACAAAACTCGGACATAACCGTTCGTCGCTCGTGTTGGGGAAACGAGTTGATGTGTTCGATTTTGGGGAAGGGCTAGTCGCTGGCGTGGAGAGGGCGGTGGCCTAGCTCTTCTAGGCGGCGTATGAGGGCTTCGACCTGGTAGCGAAGGCGAACGTTTTCGAGCAGTTGGCGCTCGATCTTGCGGATGGCGTTTGCGACCGAGGGGTGGTCGCGGTTGAGCAGGCGGCCGATGTCGGCCAGTGATGCGTCGGTGTATCTACGGCACAGGTACATCGACAGTTGTCGCGGGACGAGAACGTCGCGACGGCGGGAGCGTGACGCCAGTGCGTCGGCGCTGGTTTGGAAGAAGCCTGCAACGGCTTCGATGATGGCTTCGGGGGTCGCGCGCTTTGCAAGTGCGGTGACCCGCGGACTTCGGCCGCGTAGCGACTCGGCGGTGAGCTCGGTGTCGATCGGGCGCTTGAAGAGCGACGCGATCGTGACGAGTTGAATCAACGCTCCCTCGAGTTCGCGAACGTTGCCTTGGACCTTCTCGACGAGCATTGAAAGACAGTCTTCCGGCAAGCGGATGCCGCCGTGTGCCGCCTTCGCACGCATGATGTTGCTTCGCAATTCGGCGTCGGGTGAGTCGAGTTGGGCGACAAAGCCACTCGCGATTCGCGCGCGGATTCGTTCATCGAGATGACTGAGTTGCTGAGGGTACTTGTCGCTGGTGAGCAAGACTCGTCCACCGCAGTCCAGCACGTGCTGCACGGTGTGGAAGAATTCGAGTTGAGTCGCCGCCTTGCCTTCGAGGAACTGAACGTCCTCGACAACCAACAAGTCGCACTGGGTGCGGTACCGGCGTTTGAACTTGTTCATCTCGTTACCCCGCAAGGCCTGGGTGAACTCGCTCGTGAACGATTCCGCTGTGGTGTAGCGGGCACGTTCCCCCATGGCTCTGGACGTCGTGTTGATGACGGCTCGGGCGAGGTGGGTCTTGCCGAGGCCGGGTTCAGACACGATGAAGAGTTGATTCAGCCCCAGCTGCGCCGCAGGGTTGTTTTCTTGCCCGGCACTGCTCGCCTGGTTTGCGAAAGCAAGCGATGCCTCGCGAGCAAGGGCGTTGCAGGAACCGACCGTGAACGAATCGAAGGTCAGTGGAAATGTCGCCTGACGAAATGTCGTCGCGGGGTTGGTGGGTCCAACCGGCCGGCTCGGACGCTTCATGATGTGTGGTGTGATGTTGTGAACCGAGGCAATGGATCGGTTCGGGGTTTCGGTCGCGGGCTCAAGATTCGGTACGGCGGTTATGGCCTGTGCGCTCGACGAACCCCCGGGCGCACCCCCGGAATTGACGCCCGGTTCGAGGTTCCTGGAGAGGGTCGAGTGGAGCATTGAATTGAGGGAAACGGTTTCGCGCGTTCGCTTGCGCATGCGCGTGTTCGCGAGGGGCTTGGCGCCGCGGCGCGGGTTCCCGCCAACTGTTGCCTCAATCGTTCCGTCAGTTGATGACAGCATTGAAGGCGAGGCGGCGCCTGGAAGGGCAACCGGGAGTGCGGTCTGCGAGGCCGCGTCGACGTCCGTGCTCTCAGTGGTGTTGGCCGTTGCTTCGAGGGCAGCGTCGGCGCACGCCTTCGTTCGGAGTTCGACTCGCAGTGGGACGCGCTCACCCACTTCGGCGGCGACGCAGTCTCCAATGGTCGAAAGAAAATAATCGCGAATGCGATCGCAATGAAACTGGGTGGGGCAGCCGAGCTCCAAGCTATGCCCATCATACCTAGCGGCGATCTGTGGAAGCCACATTTCATAGGAGACGGGAGCAAGCTGTTTTTGCAAACGGCGCAGAACGCCATCCCAGACCTCGGGGGGGAAGGTCATGAGTCAGTAATGCCTCTTTTTATATATGCGTCTCATTCGAGACGGTGCAAGGTCGATGATGAACGAACGGCCCTGTTTATATTTAAATGTTGTTTGGTTCTGAGTTGCTTTGCTCTGCTTGGATCCGACGAGGGTATCTGAGGAACGTTTCGATCTAACCGGGTCTATTTCAAATGGTCTGTTGCTTCTCTCGGAGTTTTCGAATTTAGACTTAGTTCGCTGACGTTTGGCTCTCGATTTCCAAACTCCGGCTACTGACTGCCGACTCTCGATAGATGTTCGGTCACTGTTGGGCTGTTAGATGCAGGTTGGATGGATGTTCGTCCGACGCGCGACGCTTGGTTGCGATTGTTCAGTGAAGACGAGCTTTCACCGATTTGCCGCGACCTGTACTTACCATGTTGAACTCAGATCGGCATGAAAAACTTGGCTCGTTGGCGAATAAAATTGTTGACCAAATGTAAATTCAAAATCAATGGACTTCGGCTTCTATTGCGCGCGCAGTAAACCATCGAAGTCGCGAGTTCGCTAAGTCGATTCAACGCGTTCGCGCCAACTGATTGACACTTTATCGCGTCGATCTTGAACACGTCAGCGCACGCGAATACCGTTGTTTGTTTTCTGGAACGCTCTGCGATTTCGAGCAGTTCCAACTCACCCTTCAAACAACTTCACTGCTCACACTGCAGTGTCATTCGCGCTTTTCGCGTTAAAACCAAATCGCCACCACGCTGCGAAATGCACGTTTTTACGAGAAATTTTTCAATATTGTGAAAGCGGAGAATTATTGAAGGGAAGTAGGGTTCGAGATTGCGTGAAGCCTCGGCTCAGCGAGCTTGAAAGCAAGCACCGCGAGCAATCGTTCGAAGCGTGCGAGTGTTGATGGACAATCGAGCAAACTCTGTTTCTCAAGTGTGCTGATGTCCAATGCGACGGCGATCGAATTCACGTAGACGCTGTTTGGAATGGCATCTAGCTGGCCGGAGCGAAAGCGTTCAAGGAATTCGGGCGCCTCGCGTTCGAGCAGTGTGGTGTACTGCGCGTGCACCTGGGCTCTGCATTCTTCGATCGCGCGAACCGCTGGGTCGTTGTTTGGTGCGGGCTTCAGGTCGATGTCCGGTTCTTTCAGTAGAACGACGTCCGCAGTGCGAAAGGGTTGTTCAATTGGGCGCTCGACCTCGCTTTCAATGCGAAACCGGGAAACGCCTTCGAGCACAAGGTTGTAAGTTCCGTCGGGACGTTGTTCGGACGATTCAATTCGTCCCACACAGCCGACCGGAAATACCCCCGGATCCCCGGTCATCATCTCGACCTCATCGGGGACGACTGTGACCATGCCGATAACGCCGCCCCGTTTGATCGCGACTTGGACCATTTGGCGGTAGCGCGGCTCGAAAATGAAGAGCGGCACGCGAACGAATGGAAACAACACGACACTCGGGAGGGGGAAGATCGGCAGCATCTCGATGCGCTGCCCAGTTACCGACGATCGATCTTCCGAAGGCGCGCTGTCGTCGCTCATCGAAGCTCGCCTTGCATCGCATTAAGCATCATTGGACGAAGCTTGGATGCAGTGCCCGGAAGCGCACGGCGCGGACCATCATAACGGGTTATAAATGGAACACGATCTACACGGTGCTCGACGCCGATTGATATTCGTTCGTCGAGATTGAGCCAAGCTGTGCCGTTTTCCACTCGACGGTGCAGGCGGTTACGAAAACCGAGGCAGTTCACGATACGGTTCCCCATGAGATACGGGGTGAGGGGCAAATTCGTGAAGGCGCTAACTGCCGACCTGGTCGTATTCTTCAAGGGTGTTTGGTCCGCCCAGAACTTTGACCGCGATATCGTCGCAAGCGACGGACTTGTCCAGCAGTTCGCGGATCAATCCCTCGACGGTGAGTTCGTCGAATTCGTCAAAGGCGTCTTCGAGGCCTGATTCGGTGATGCTGAATTCGACCGAAAGTGTGATTTTTACGTCCATCGAGGATCCCTTTTCTTGCTCGAGCCGGTTGTGGCACGGCTCGTTCTAAGTTTGACAAGCACGACCTTGGGTCGGTGCACGTTTCGTTATTGATCTAGCAGCTTTCGTCCGGGGAAAAACCCGGTTGTGACTGCGCTGCGCTGTTGTCTCTTACGTTTCTCACGTCTGTCATGGCCTTGTGTGATCAGGCCTGTTCATCAACCAGGCTATGCGCGACTGAAATTGGGTGGTTCCTTGCTTCCTTGTTGCGGCATACCGCTGGGTCTTGAGGTGGACAGTGAGGGTCTGTGAAGGCACGTCTGCAACGGTTCCACGGATTGAATTGCCGCAGATCTTCCTAAGTGCCTGTATTTACTGTAATTTTTTAACGCGGTAGAGCATACAACACGCTTTAGGATCCGGCTACGAAATTCTCTCGTAGAAACGCGACTTTAAGGCGTGCTTCTGCAATGCATTCGAAAATAAATGGCGGGCAGGACTCTGCCCCCTCACTAGGGGGCAGAACATGTGAGCCCAATACGCATGAAAGTGCTCAACCTCCGGGTTCAAGCGTCCGAAGAGTTGGGCAAGATCGAAGCCGAACCGGGGGGGAAGGCTTCGACGGGATGCCTCGGAATCGCAAGGTTCCGAGGCGCTTTGTCGTCTGGGGCCTAGTTCGGCGCTCCAGTCTCTCGGCTGCGAAAAAAGCCGGGACTCGCAAACTGGGGCAGATGCCCGGCCCCTACGGGACCAAAGCCGC
>JASDVE010000119.1:0-5050 GCA_041891195.1 Myxococcota bacterium
GTGCCGAGCTTCAGTGTTTCGGTACGCGCCGCGAGATAGGCCAGCGGCACCACGGCATCCATGCCCCATGCCTCGGCGCTCCATGCCTGGTCAACGCCCAGCTTTTCGGCTTCGGTCGCCAACGTAAGCATCGAATCGAAATGCTTCTTGCCGCCACTGGTTGGGCCACCGACTCGAATTGCGATCTTCATGGTTGCGTTCCTCTCGTTAGATTTTTGCCAGCCCGAGCCGCGGACGGCTAACAGCTAGCGGGGGACTCGCGAGCGCACGAGTCAAGTCTTTTTCCATGTCGGGGAGTTCGGACAGAATCTCGTTCCGGGTCTTCGCCGTGCCTGCGGCCATCAACAAAAGCGCGCACGAATGAATCGCTGCCGCCCGGGCTTGGCGATCGTCGAGGACCCCGTGAGCCCAAAGCAGGATGTTGTGTTGATGGGCGGCGTACATTTGATGAGACAACGTTTCGGGGGACACATGCTGGGTCAAAACGCGACCACGAACTGCCTCCTCGAGGGCTTTGCGAAACGCCGCAAGAGAACGCTCGTCGCCTTCGCGAAATGCCTCCATGCGCCGCGACTGGGCCCGCAGCACCGGGCGATAGACCACCTGTTCTTCAATTAAGCGGTCAATCGAAACCTGTACGATGGCCTTGCAGCGGGCAATCGGATCGTCGAGCACGAGTCCATTGATGGTGAGATCAAGTTCCGCAAGAAGCTCCGCAACCAACGCGTCCAGGATGTCGTCTTTGTTGCCAAACAAGTTGTAGAGCGTGCGGACGCTCACCTGAGCGTCTTCGGCGAGACCTCGCATCGCGAGGGACGAAACACCGCCGTTGACGATTCGCGCACGCGCGGCGTCGAGAATGCGACGCTTGCGCTTTACCTTGCCGACGAGTCTGCGGTCCATGACTTCACAAAGTTGCACGCTGTGTTAATTAAGTCAACGCGCTCGAATCGAGCCTCCCGTTATACGAAAACGCAAAGGAATGATCCACATGACCATCACGAGTTCACTTTTTGACCTAAGCGGAAAAGTCGCCATCATCACGGGCTCTTCAAAGGGAATCGGGAAGTCCATCGCGACTGAGCTGGCCGGACACGGGGCCAAAGTTGTGATCTCAAGTCGAAAGCCAGGGCCCTGCAATGACGTCGCAGCCGAGATCAATGCAGCTTGCGCGGACGGCACCGGTTGTGCGGTGGCCATCCCCGCGAACATCGGAAAAAAAGACGAGCTGCAATCCCTCGTCGACCAGACCCGGGAACGCTGGGGACAGATCGACATCGCGGTCTGCAACGCGGCGATCAATCCGTACTACGGCCCCTCGAAGGACATCCCCGACGCAGCCTTTGACAAGATCATGTCTTCGAACATCAAGTCGAACCATTGGTTCTGCAACATGGTCCTGCCCGAAATGGTTGAGCGCCGAGACGGCTCTATCATCATCGTGTCGAGCGTTGGAGGCTTTCGAGCGAGCACGGTGATCGGTGCGTACGGGATTTCAAAAGCCGCAGACCTTCAACTGACCCGCAACCTCGCCGCCGAGTACGGCCCGATGAATGTGCGCGTCAACGCGATCGCCCCAGGTTTAATTCGAACCGACTTTGCGAAGGCATTGTGGGAAAACCCAACGACCCTTGCTTCAGTCACCAAAGGCAATCCTTTGCGCCGAATCGGAGAACCTGAAGAGCTTGCCGGTGCCGCTGTGTTTCTTGCGTCGAAGGCGGGAACCTATGTTACGGGTCAGACGATCGTGGTCGACGGCGGGATGACCATCGTTTGAGCCACGGAGCGTTTGCGGGTTAGCGCCCGCTTGCGTTTTGCGCGCGCCCGGCGGACAACAACTTCTGTCCCGGTTCAAAAAGAATGCGTGTCTCGTTGGCCAGCGCGGTCAGCCCTTCTTCATAACCCGAGATCGTCCTTCGAAATCAGCGCCACCCCTTCTGTGAACCCGCTCTGCATCACAATGGCCCCGACCAATTCACGATCGCATCGACGTCGTCAGGGGAAGGCCCCGTTACCTCGCTAAAATGAGCGTCGAAAACCGGAGGATCGGACGTGACCTCCGAAACCCGGGCGAGTCATTTAAGCAACGGGCTCGTATCACGACTGCAACCGCGGGCCGACAAAGACCCAGCGGTAATTCAAGTCTGAAGCGACTTGCGTGCGCGCTCCGCGAATTTTTCGGCGGCCTCTTTGTCCTGGGTAATCGAGGGGGATTTCATTGGCACTTCGCATCCCTTGCGGCATGCAGGACGCTCCTTCATGACGTCGAGCCAACGTCGCAAATTCGGAAGGCCTTCGATGTTCACCCCTGACCACTTATACGTTCGCACCCAACACCAGTTTGCGATGTCCGCAATCGAATAGTCATCCCCAAGCCATTCGCTCTCGCCGAGCCGGCGATCGAGCACTTCGAACAACCTGCGTGATTCGTTTTGATAGCGATCGATGGCAGGTTGAATTTTTTCGGGAAAGTAACGAAAGAAAACATTCGCCTGCCCCATCATGGGACCTACGCCTCCCATCTGGAACATCAGCCATTCGATCACCCGCGCGCGGGGAGCGGCTGCGGCGGGAAGCAGACGCCCTGTCTTCTCTGCCAGATAAATCATGATCGCGCCGGTTTCGAATACCGCGAGGTTGTCGCAGTCGCGATCCACGATCACGGGAATGCGCCCGTTCGGGTTGAGCGCGAGGAACCACTCTTCCTTCTGGATATTTTTCGAGAGATCGATGGCGGACGCTTCATACGGCAGTTCGAGTTCTTCGAGGGTGACGGATGCCTTCCAGCCGTTGGGCGTAGGCGACGTGTAGAGATCGATCATCTTGGGTTCTCCATGAATAGGCGACCGTCGAAGTCGCTCGGAAACCTTGGCATACTCAACCGATATCTACAGTGCCGGTGTCAATTTTATTGGAATACGGAGACGACCCCATGGAAATCAAAGGCAAGATCATCGTCGTAACAGGCGCCGCAAGTGGCATCGGCCGTGCGCTCGCAAACCGCTTCAATGCAGAGGGAGCGAAGCAAGTTGTCTGCGTAGATCTGAACATTGAGGGGGCTACGGAAACCGCGAACGCGTTTTCAGGTGTTGCGATGCAAGCGGATGTCTCACGAGAAGAAGACATCGTGCGAGTCATCGACACCACCGAGAGCGAGATCGGCCCGATCGACCTGTTCTGTTCGAACGCAGGTGTCGGACTGGGAATGGATCTCGACTCGCCGAACAGCGAATGGCAGGCGAGCTGGGACGTCAACGTGATGTCCCATGTCTACGCTGCGCGAAACCTGGTTCCGCGCATGATCGAACGAGGTGGCGGCTATCTCATGAACACTTCGTCGGCGGCCGGCCTGCTCAACCAGATCGGCGGGGCTGCATATGGTGTCACCAAGCATGCCGCAGTTGGATTTGGAGAATGGCTCGCACTCAGTCATGCCCATCAAGGCATAAAAGTGTCGATGCTATGCCCCCAGGCCGTACGAACCGCAATGACGGCGACGGACAATGTCAGTACCCAAGCCGCTGCGAACGACGGCATGATGGAACCCGAAGAACTCGCTGAGGTCGTCATTGTGGGACTTCGAAACGAATCCTTCCTGATTCTCCCGCACCCAGAAGTCGAAGAATACATGCGACGGAAGACGGCCGACTACGACCGCTGGATTTCTGGAATGAATCGCTTGCACCTTCGATTGGTGGGTGGCGCCTGATCGGTGGCGCCTCGAATAGCCCTGGCCAATGGAGTGACGCTGGTATCCTCGCACCAATGAAACGCGAAGCCCTGAACGTTCCAGAAGAGAATCATGAGTAGCCCGGTGTCGGGATATTGCGTTGGCATGCGTAACGCATGGGTTTCAGCGGCGTTGTTCGCCGCGGTTGCGAGTGCGTGTGATTCTTCCGGCCCCGCATCGACGGACATGGTGCCTCATGCTTCGCAACAACTTTCGAGTTCGACTCCAGAGACACCCGCTCCCATTGTCGCGCCAAGTTTTTCGCAGCCTGACTCGAAACCTCCCAACGTGGTCCTGATTCTGGGTGATGATGTCGGCGTCGACCTCGTCAGCGCGTACGCGGGTTTTTTCCCGCCAACCCCTCCGCCGAACACTCCGGACACGCCAGTGCTCGACGCGCTCGCGAGGGACGGGATTCTGTTTCGCAATGCATGGACGAACCCCGGGTGCAGCCCTTCCCGCGCTCAGATTCTTACGGGACACCACGCGCGACGAACCGGGATCGGCGGTCTCGTAAAATCCAGAGTACCAAGCGGCAAGTCGCTGCCTCCCGGGCTTTCTCACGACATTCAGTTGCTTCCGCAAGCACTCAAAAGCGGAGCCGCCCCGTACGACACCGCGGCCGTTGGCAAGTGGCACCTCGCCTCGCCAAGTCAGGGCGCACTCCACGCGCTCGGCCCGGACGGCGCTTGGTTCGACCGGTGGGCGGGGTCAGCCTACAACCTCAATGGCGCCGGCGTCGGCTATCGCAGCTGGCCAAAAACTTTCGCCAGCCAGATTCGCGACGACGAATGCAGTGGATCATACCCGTGTGAGCGAACACTGCGCGAAGCGGATGCATGCGAAAACTACGCAACCGTCGACACCACCCAAGACGCCCTTCATCTCATCAACACGCTGCAAGAACCCTTTTTTCTATACGTCTCATACAACGCACCCCATACTCCGCTTGAACTTCCGGCGTGCGCGCTCCCGGCGAGTTGCTCCGCCGCAGAACTCTCATACCGCGAAGCACCACCCACCGAAGCCGAACTGACCCGCGCAATGGTGCGCACCATGGATCATGAGATCGGCCGCCTCCTTTGCGCGATCGATGAGGATGACACGGTCGTAATCTTTATTGGAGACAACGGCACCGCGGGAGACGACGCGAATGGTCAACCCCACGGCATCACCTCACCCTTCCCCGGGTCTCATGGCAAGGCGACGGTTTATAACGCTGGCGTCAATGTGCCGCTCATCGTTCGCGGGCCCGGCCTCACTCACGGCGTGAGCGAGGCACTCGTAAATTCGACCGATCTATTCGCAATCTGGACCGAT
>JASDVE010000119.1:5060-6431 GCA_041891195.1 Myxococcota bacterium
CCTATTCGCAACCATCGTTGATCTCGCGGGACGATCACGTGAAACCGCCATTCCCCGAGATTCTGTATCCATCACACCCTATCTTCATGCGCAACCACACCCGACGCCGCGAGAAACCATCCTCGCCGAACGCTTTACCCCCGCTTTCACTCCGACCAACTTTGCAACCGGGGCCCCCCCAGCGGGCTACCACGCACGGCTTGATCTCCGGGCCGTTCGCAACGCGCGCTTCAAGCTCATTCAGAGCAATCGCAAGGGCAACATCGAGAGTGACGAATTTTACGACCTCGCCTCTGGTGGACGACTCCGTGCAGATGGAAAACCCGGCCGCGACGATTTCGAGCAGCACGACCTGATGCAACGTCGCAGCTCCTGGTCGCCCGGAGGTGAGATCGAGCGCAACTATAGGGCGCTCAAGCAGACACTCGCCTCGGAACTCCCTCCGCTTCCCTAGCTACCGCTACCCCCAGCCATGCGAAGCTGTACGTCGGCATACAGCCGCCAATCCGTGCAGTCGTTTGCTCCTCAGCCTTCTCGCAAAATCTGGTGCATCGTCATCCGCGCGAGTTGCGACATGTGCACTTCGTCGGGACCGTCGGCAATGCGGCAAAAGCGCGCCTGGTGAAAGATGTCAGCCAGCGGAGTGTCTTGCGACACGCCCATGCCGCCGTGAATTTGGATCGCCCGGTCGGCTACATCCTGGCACATCTTCGGCGCCACGATCTTGAGCATCGAAATCAGATCGCGCGATTGCTTTGCACCGTGCTTGTCCATCTTGTCGGCCGCGGCGAGCACGAGCAACCGAAGCTGTTCGATTTCGCAGCGCGATTTTGCGATGTCTTGCCGCACGCTGCTTTGTTCCGAAATCTTTTGACCAAACGCGACGCGTTCCTCGGCACGCTTGCACATGAGTTCAAGGCAACGCTGAGCGAGCCCAACGAAGCTCATCGCATACTGAAAGCGTCCGGGGCCTAGACGTCCTTGGGCGATTTCAAAACCACGCCCTTCTCCCAAAATCAAATTCTCTCTCGGCACACGGCAGTCGGTAAAACGAATTTCGCCCTCGCCACCCGGAGAATGCCAAGCTCCAAACACCGAAAGCCTTCGAACGATCTCGAACCCCTTGGTGTCCGTGGGAACGAGAATCATAGAATGCCGTGCGTGTCGGTCTGCGTCCGGGTTCGTGAGCCCCATCACGATCATCACTTCGTTGTCGGGGTGATAGATCTGGGTGGTCCACCACTTGCGACCGTTCAAGACGTAATCGTCTCCGTCTCTTCTCACTTCGCACTCCATATTGGTGGCATCCGACGACGCGACTTGCGGTTCAGTCATCGCAAACGACGAACGAATCTCACCGGCAAGCAACGG
>JASDVE010000120.1:0-6430 GCA_041891195.1 Myxococcota bacterium
ACCTACATGGTCCTTGCACCGGAACACCCGTTAGTCGACAGCATAACGACCGATGCCGAATCCAAGTCCGTCGAAGCCTATGTCGCTAAAGCCGCTCGGCGAAGCGAACGCGACCGCATGGCAGACGTCACGTCTAAGACCGGCGTCGCCACCGGCGCTACAGCCCGCAATCCCGTCAACGGAGAATCAATTCCGATCTGGATCGCCGACTACGTGCTGGCTGGCTACGGCACTGGCGCCATCATGGCCGTTCCTGGCCATGATTTGCGCGACTGGGAATTCGCGAAGACCTTTGAGCTTCCGATCGTACAGGTCGTCACCGGCGGCGACGTAACCGAGGCGGCGTGGACGGGAGCCGGAGAGGCGACGGCTTCTGGCTTCCTCGACGGGCTCGGGACGGCGGACGCAAAAGCAAAGATGATCGGGTGGCTCGAAGCGGAGGGGCTCGGCAAGGGCTCGGTGACGTACAAGCTTCGCGATTGGCTCTTTAGTCGACAGCGCTACTGGGGCGAGCCCTTCCCAGTGGTTCATCACGAAAACGGCGACATGAGCTTGGTTCCGGAAAGCGCGCTGCCCATCACACTTCCCGAACTCGACGACTTCAAACCGTCCGGCAAAGATTTCCAATCGCCCCTCGCACGAGTAGACGATTGGATTCAGTTCGAAGACACAACAACCGGCGAAACCTTGATGCGCGACCCGAACACCATGCCTCAGTGGGCGGGCAGTTGTTGGTACTTCCTCCGCTTCCTCGACCCGCACAACGAAGAAGAACCGTGGTCGAAAGAAGCGGCTGACTACTGGATGCCCGTCGATCTTTATATCGGCGGTGCGGAACACGCCGTGCTGCACCTTTTGTACGCGCGCTTTTGGCACAAGTTCTTTTACGACCTGGGCCTCGTGAAGTCGAAGGAACCGTTCCACAAGCTCGTCAATCAAGGCATGATTCTCGGCAACAGCTACCGGTTCTACGATGACAATGCGAGCGACGCAGAAGGCGTCGACGCCAAGATCTATCCGTCGAGCGACGTGAAGGTCGAAGCGGAAGCCATCACCGCGTTAGACGACGGCCGAGAAGTGAAGGCACGTTGGGTCGCGCTGAAGGATGTCGTCTTTAAAGAAGACAAGTCCGCATGGCACCCTGAGCACGAAGGTCTCGAACTCGAACTCGTGGTCGAAAAAATGTCGAAGAGCCGTGGCAATGTAATCAGCCCCGACGATGTCGTCGGACAATTTGGCGCGGACTCGATGCGGCTCTACGAAATGTTTTTGGGTCCCCTCGAAAAAGCGGCCCCGTGGTCGACCGAAGGCATCATGGGGATCTTCCGTTTCTTGCAGCGGTCCTGGCGTCTCGTGATGCAGGAAGACGACGCGGGCAACGACACTGTGCGCGAATTTCCGTCGGGCGGAAGCTCAAAGGAAGAAGCGAAGCTCGTCGCGAGAGCCATCGACGGCGTAACACGAGACATCAACGAGTTGCGCTTCAACACCGCCATCTCGAAGCTGATGGTCTTGGTGCGCGAACTCAGCAAGGATGGAGCGGTCACCTGCAGTCGCGAGTCCGTCGAAGCGTTGATCTTGCTCCTGTCTCCGATGGCTCCCCATATCGCCGAAGACTTGTGGCGAGCGCTCGGCCACGCCGACACGCTTTGCTACGAAGCGTGGCCCACCGCCGACGCGTCACTCCTCGAAGACGACACCATCAAGCTGGTGCTTCAGATCAACGGCAAGAAGCGGGACGAGCTCACCATCGCCGCAGACCTTCCAAAGGAAGAGATCGAAGCGCTCGCATTGGCATCTGAGAAGGTGCAGAGCCACCTCGCGGGTCGGGATCCAAAGAAGGTCATCGTCGTCCCAGGACGGCTCGTCAACATCGTGGGTTGAGGGATGTCGAGATCGCGCCTTCGTAAAGCGATCTTCGAAAGCGAGTTTGCGACGAGAGCGCTTGGTTTTGCTGCCGCTTTCTTCTTGCGAGCGCTCGGCGCCACGTGGCGCATTTCCACCGAAGGACCTGACCCGTTCAGAACGAGCACGGGGCCGCACTTGGGCGCGATGTGGCATCGCAACGCGATCGTTGGGGCATACTACTTTCGCGACCGGAACATCGGCGCGGCAGTCAGTCGAAGTCGCGACGGCGAACTGATTACGCGACTGCTCCTCCGCTTGGGCTTTCGCATGCCAAGCCGCGGGTCGAGTTCACGCGGTGGGGCGGCGGCGCTTCTGGGACTCGTGCGGTTGGTCGAAGCAGGAACCACGATCACAATTCAGACCGACGGCCCGCGCGGCCCAGCCCGGGTATCCAAGGTCGGCATTGTGAGCCTGGCGCGACAAACCGACCAGCGCATTACGCCACTTACTTTTTCTGCGCGTCCTTGTATTCAGTTCAAGAGCTGGGATGGAACGCTGCTCCCGTTGCCGTTTGCGCGAGTCCTTTGCAGCTACGGCGAGCCACTTGCACCCCCTCAAGACATGGATGCTGAGGAAAGCGTGCGCGTCGCGCTAGACGACGAACTTAACCGGTCGGCCGACGAAGCGGATGCGCGGTTCGACTTGATAGACCCAAACCGCGAAACCACCTGAGCACTATCGACCCAACACAAAACGATCGCGATACGCTGCAAAGTCGCGTTCGATCCCGGCTTGAGTAAGCCCAAACTCTTCAAGGGTGTAGTGATGCGCTTCGCGCTTGTCCCGGGAGTTGTCCACGGCCCACGTCTTCATCGAGTCAATCGCGGCGTCGGTCAACTTCCAGCCCGCAAATTCATAGCATTTGCGAATTTCCGTCAGCGGGTCCTTGAGAACGTCCGCAAAGAAAACGTCGATGAATTGGTCCCGGTGCTTTTCCCGAACTTCCATGCACCGGCTCATGGCCCAACTCATGCGATCACTCCATTGTTGGCCGGTCACATGGGGGTCGGCATCGTCGCTGCCCATCGCACGTATCGCCTGGATCAGGCTTGCAAGCGACGGGATGGTCTGTGCGGGGTCTCGATGGGTCTGCATCACCCGCGCGTCCGGAAAAACTTTAAAGAGCAGGTCCATGAAACCGAGGTGATGTGGAGACTTCAAAACCCAACGACGCGCGACTTCTCCGCGCTGTTTCTTCTGCCACTGGAGAAACTTCAGTAGGCGCTCGAGATAGCGATAGCCCGCGGTCTGGTCCTGATCGTCCTGCCACGCACCAAACTCCGCAACGTTTACAAACGCCTCTGGGTTGGTCGAAAAGAATGCATGCTCGAGCAACATGATCTCTTCGTCGGGTCCTTCGGCTTCCAGCGGATGCATGGCCATCAAGTCCGGCGCGCCTTCGAGCATCCCAGCGACTTCGGCTTCCGCGTCGAGGATGCGGGGATCGCGTTCTTTGCTTCCGAGCCAATCTTCCGGCGCGGCGAACGGCGCGGGGTTACGCGATTCCCACCAAAGGAGCGAATAGTTTTCGGGGTCTGCGGCGATCATGCGGTGCAACATCGTTGTGCCCGTCCGCGGCAGGCCCACGATGACGATCGGTTCGCAAATTTCTTCGTCGAGAATCTCTGGGTGTCGCGCGATGTAGGCCTCGGTGCGCAGACGGTTGACGATCAAGCCCACGATTCGAGCCCGTTGCATGCCACGTCCAACGGCGTTCAGCTTTGCCTCTCCGTCTAAAGCAGCAACGAGCCTTTCAAAGGGCTCGCGAAACGCTTCGTCACCGAAATGACTTGAGCCAGCCGTACGCATCGCCTCATCGAGAATCGAATCTCGATCAAGGCTCAGCGGATCAAAGCTAGAAACGTCGGTCATGTTGTTCTCCTTGCTGCCACTCTCATATCCTACGGGCCAGGCTACTCGTTCGCTCTGCCATTGGCTCTGTCATTCGCTCTGTCATTGGCTCTGCCATTATAGAAGCGTGCCGGATTCTCGCGATTGATTCACATGAACGCGAGTTCTGGACGGCACCACTTCTCCTCGATTAGACTCGGCCCCATGTCCTCTTCCTCGATTCGCACGACCCTTTCCGCCCGCCTTGCATCGCTATTCGTCATTCCGTTGGTCGTTGTCTCGGCTGGATGTGCGACGCCCCCCGAAATTGACTTCGACTCGAGTGACGCGTGTTTCCAGGACGTTGCATCGGCGCTCTCGGACGACACGATGGAAGGGCGCGGCATCGGAACAGCGGGTCTGCGGAAAGCCGCAAACTACCTAAGCCGTGCTTACGCGGGGTTGGAACTTGAACCAGTGCGGGTCGGTGGCGTCTTCCCGAGCTATCGCCAGCGCTTCAGTGCTGTGACAGGCGTGCAGGCTGGGAGAGACAACCGGCTGAGCTTCATCGGCCCCGAGCGTCCCGAAGTAAATGCGATCCGTGAAGCGGCATTCAAAACTGAATTTCGGCCGTTCGGTTTTTCGTCAAGCGGTGCGTTCGAAGGAGAGATGGTCTTCGCGGGGTATGGCATCACAGCGACCGCGCTCGACTACAACGACTACGCCGACCTCGACGTCCGCGGCAAAGTCGTGCTGGCGATGCGTTACGAACCGGGCGAGAAGGACCCGAACAGCATCTTCGATGGCAAGCGCCCGAGTCGCTATTCCGACCTCCGCTACAAAGCCCTTAAAGCGAGGGAAGCCGGTGCAGCAGCACTGATCTTCACATCTCCTCCCGGCGATGGTGGTGAAGATGAAGATCGACTTCCCCGCATGGTGCGCAGCGGTCCGTTAAGTGACGCGGGCATTCCGGTGCTGCAGATCAAGCGTAGTCTCGCGAAAGCACTACTGGCCTCCACGGGCCAAGACCTCGCAGCACTACACGCGGCGATTGAAACCGATGTCAAACCGCACTCACAGCCGCTCGCCGGCCTCCATGCAAAAGGCATGGTCGACGTGATGAAACGGCGCACCGATCTCGAGAACATCGTGGGCATCATCCCCGGGCGAGGTTCACTCGCGGACGAAGCCATCGTGGTCGGAGCACACTTCGATCATCTCGGATACGGAGGCTCCGGGTCTCTCAACCCAGACGTCGACCAGATCCACAACGGTGCAGATGACAACGCGTCTGGAGTCGCCGCGATGGTCTGCGGCGTCGCATCAATTCAGAGTCGATTGCAACAGAGCAATCTTGCTCAACGCGCTTTGGTCATGGTGGCGTTTGGCGGTGAAGAGTCCGGACTGCTCGGCTCGGCTTGGTACGTCGACAACGCGGTGATCCCGATAGAGCAGACCGCCGCGATGGTGAACCTCGACATGGTCGGCCGAATGCGGGACCGCAAACTCAGCGCGATGGGAACCGACTCGTCTTCAGGCTGGCTCCCCATCCTTGACCCCCTCGCGACATTGCACAAGATCGACTTGTCAGCCGGTGGCGACGGTTATGGCCCCTCGGACCAAATGTCTTTTTACGGCAAGGGTGTTCCGGTAACGCACTTCTTTACGGGCTCTCATTCCGAATACCACACGGCCAAAGACGACTTTCAACTTCTCAACATCGAGGGCGGTGCCAAGGTTACGCGTTTCTTGGCCGACGTACTCGACCAGTTGCTCCACGAACCCGTTCGACTCGCCTACACCGCGTCCGGAAATTCATCCACCATGGCGGGAGATGCCCGGGGCTTCGGCGCTTACCTCGGCACGATCCCAGATTACTCCGAGATGATGAATCGCGAAGGCGGCGTACTGCTTTCGGGTGTACGGGAAACTGGGCCGGCGGGCTTGGCCGGGATCACAGGCGGTGATCGCATTGTTTCGATGGCCGGCACTGAGATCCACAACCTGCACGACATGACGTTTGTACTGCGCGACCACCGCCCCGGCGAAGTCATCGAAATTCAGTACTTGCGAGACGAGCAACCCCACACCGTTCTCGTCACCCTCGGCAAACGTGGACAACACGCAAAACCGAAGAAAAGCGCAAACCCCAACGGGATCGAACAAAGCACGGACCCGCACGCAATCGATTGATCCCTCGCTTCTCGCTCTCGTTAGATCGCATCAAGCTCGCGCAGATGCCGCTCCGCTCGTTCCACATAGCGACCCATGCGGCGCTGCATCCCCATCGCGCGAAGCCTGCGCCAAGCCTCGATCGCTTCTTCGTGGTGGGTTCCGCTCTTCTCAAGTGAAATGGCGAGATTGTTGTGTGCGGAAATGTAGTGGACATTAATCGCGAGACTACGACGGTACTGATCGATCGCTTTTTCATGGTCGTTCGCAAGGCGGTACTTGTTCCCGAGGTTGTAGTACGCGACCGAAAGATCGTCGTGGCGTAACTCCTGATTGACGACAAACCCAGCGACGACGAGCCCGACCAGTGCAATTGCAATTGTGGCCCGCCTTTCAAGCAGCGCATCGTAGAGCCACACCAATGCGGCCGCGGCAAACATGACAAACAACGGAACCGCCGGGATCCGATAGCGAGACAGAACAAAGAACATCACGCACGTCGCGAGATAGACGCCCACTA
>JASDVE010000121.1:0-6419 GCA_041891195.1 Myxococcota bacterium
GTCCATCAACTCAAAGTCACCCTCGAAGTCGAGGTATTCGGTTCGAAACACCTCGCTGATCACCTGCGAGCCGATCTCGCGCCCTGATGCGTTGACGAGCCGTTGAATCGCGCGACTGAATTCGACCTGGAGCCGGCGCGGCAACTGGAAACCATGGTCTTGTTCCATGATGTACGCCAACCCGCCCTTCCCCGACTGGCTGTTGATACGAATGACCGCTTCATAGCTTCGTCCGAGATCGGCGGGGTCAATGGGCAAGTAAGGAACTTCCCACGTCTGTGCGCCAGACGCTTCTTGCGCGGCCAAGCCTTTGCGAATCGCGTCTTGATGCGATCCAGAAAATGCGGTGAAGACCAACTCGCCACCGTACGGGTGGCGTGGGTGCACCGGCAACCCCGTGCAGCGTTCCGCCAGTTCGACCGTGCGCTCGATGTCGTGGAAGTCGAGTTTTGGGTCGACACCCAACGCCATCATGTTGAGGGCCAAGGTCACAACGCACACATTGCCCGTGCGCTCGCCGTTGCCGAACAAAGTCCCTTCCACCCGGTCCGCACCCGCCATCAAAGCGAGTTCGGCAGCCGCCACACCGCAGCCACGATCGTTATGGGGATGCACGCTCACGATGGCCCGCGCGCGTTTGTGCAATGATCTGCAGAAGAACTCGACCTGGTCTGCGTAGACGTTGGGTGATGTCATCTCCACCGTTGAAGGCAAGTTGAGAATCACGGGGGCGGCCGCTGTGGCCCCCCATTCATCGAGTACGGCTTCACAAATTTCCGAAGCAAATTCCGGCTCAGTCCCGGTATAGCTTTCGGGGGAGTATTCGAGCACCACCTCAGTGCCTTCGAGCTTCGACACATGTTCCTTGATGCAACGCACGCCCTTGAGCGCGATTTCCACGATGGCGGGACGATCGAGACCGAAAACAACTTTGCGCTGCAACGTCGACGTCGAATTGTAGAGGTGAATAATCACCCGGCGTGCACCGCGAACCGATTCGATTGTTTTCACGATCAAATCGTCACGCGCAGGCGTCAACACTTGAATCGTCACGTCGTCGGGGATGTGCCCGCCTTCAATCAACTCACGAACAAAGTCGTACTCGGTGTCTGACGCAGACGGAAACCCGACCTCGATTTCTTTGAACCCGCAATCGACCAGACCGCGATAGAGCCGCATCTTGCGCTCAGCATCCATCGGTTCGACCAACGCCTGGTTCCCGTCTCGAAGGTCAACACTGCACCAGTGAGGCGCCGCGTCGATCGTGCGGTTGGGCCAAGACCGATCGGGCAAATGGAACGACAGTCGTTGAGGATAGTGGTGGGCGGGCATTCCGGCGGCCCGTATCTCTGTTCGCGATGATTTTGAAGCTTGTCGCGTTGTGTCACTGGCTTGTTTCGTCATGACGATCTCACTCCTGGTCTCGAATTCGGTTCAGGTACTGCGTTGGTGTCGAACCGGAGAACAGGGCTGCGAATCGCAAAACGCAAAACCCTCTCCGGCCAAAGTTGGCGGGAGAGGGTTTTGCGTTCAGTCTTGCCGAACGTTCTGGTCATGATCACAAAATGGAGCTACGCGAACAAAACCTCCTCCCGCTGAATTAACGGCGCGCTTATCTGAGTCGATAACCGCGCTAGTAAAAGCAGGCTTAAAAGTTCAGCGGGTAGCAGCGCGCCGAAAGCTTTGTGGTTTTGTTTGGGAATCAGCATCTTCTCATCTAAATACTGGATCGAAATCGCAGCGTCAACTGCGGGCCTATTCTCCAGAGCGGCAACCGCGTGCGCTAACTTGAGTCGCAGCCGTTCTAGATCGACCTCACGGGCTACAAATATTCCTCGGGTTGCACCGCTTCCGTTAGAAATAGCTGGTTGAAGTCTCGGGGATCAAAGATCCTCGCGCGTTCTCAAACGCTCCACTCAGGCAAACCGATGACCGTCCCAACGCAGACAGTCCCGCCGCATCTCGACACCGCAACACGCACCCGCGGCCGTAGGCTCGCCATTACGAGCCATGCCTCAGGCATGACTTACTTGACGGCCTACACCGATCACTTGCCCACCTTGCTCTTGATCTTTCTCGGAGCGAGCGAATTTCAGATCGGGCTTCAGGCCGCGTTTCTACCCAGCTTACAACTGCTGCAACTTCCCACGCTTCGCAGGATCGCAACCATTCGCAAGCGATCGATCTTGCTCTTTGGTCAGTTCGCGTCGGTGATCGGCGGCTTACCTTTGCTCTTCCTCGATCCACTGGTGATCTATGGAGAGCAAACGGCGCGCATCGTTGTGCTCTTGAGCTTCGCTGTCGTCTCCGCCGGTCTGAACATTGGCAATGCCGTCTGGTTTCCGATGCTGCGCGCGTACATCGATTCTGATCGTGTCGGTCAGTTCTTTGGAACCATTCGCAGCGTCTGGCACTTCACGCTCATCTTGTACTTCATCACTGCCCAGTGGTGGCTCGCAAAGCACCCGGGAGACTTCGCTCCCCTGTTCATCGGCGCATGGTGTTTCGGCGTATTACGCATCCCTTTGATCGCGCACTTACCCGAACACTCCGAACTCAGCCAAGACAAGATCCGCGTTCGAGAAGCTTTCGCGCTCGTGCGGCATAACGAGCAACTCCAACGCTACTTGTTCGGCGTCACGCTCTGCGCAGCGATTCGAACGTCAACGATCCCGTTCGCCGTCGTCATGTTGCGCCGCGAAATCGGGTTCAGCAGTGGTGACATTCTCCTCACCACCCTCGCCTTCTACGCCGGTGCACTGGTATCGCTGTACCTCTGGGGCGCCATCTCGGATCGGATTGGATCAGCTCCGATATTCCGCTGGACCAGCCTCGGAATGGCGGCCTTGATCCTGCTGCCCGTATCGATCGATTCGAACGACGCACAAAGTCTTGGGCTGATGCTCGTGTTCTTCTTTGCCTTCAACGCGCTGACTGCAGGCTTCGGCGTTGCGGACACACAGGTTCTCTTCCAACTTACCCCGGTCGACACCCCGGCACGCACCCTGGTGATCTGCGGTGTGATCACAAACGGGTCCCGAGCGCTGGCTCCCGTGGTCGCGGGCCTCGCACTCGAAGTCGCGCTCGGCCGAACGGATGACCGTCTGTCGGTCTACCACGCCTTCTTCGTCGCCATGGCGCTACTGCAGGCCGTCGCGTTTCCTACCGCTGCGCGGATTCACGCGAACGGCTAAATAGGAGTCTGCGCGGCGAAGACACACCCGCCCAAAAGCGGATCCAACGCCGCTGCCTGCGTTGCGAAGGCTAGGAGTCCCGGGGTTCCCCGTACACCGCGCGTGGTGACTCGCCTGCGTCGAAGCGCGCTTGAAGTTTTTCCATTCCGTCGAGAGCGTCTGGGCTGGCCACCACGGACTGAAAGAGTTTTTGCTCGTTCTTGAGCGCGTCGGTGAGATGCAACTCGTCGTTGTCGAGCAGCATCTGCTTCAACACTTTGAGTGACCCTGCCGGACGTGCAGCAAGCCGCTGTGCCCACGCGACGGAGATGTCGGTCGCTTGCCCATTCGTAACCAACCGGTTGATGCCGCCGAGTTCGTAAATGCGACGCGCCGTCATGGGCGCACCGTCGAGCACGAGTTCCGCGGTCGCAGTGCGGCCGATTAATCGAGCAAGTCGCGATGTTCCCCCGATCCCAGTCGCAAGCGCAATCTGCACTTCAGGTTGGCCGAACGCAGCCTGCTCTTCGGCCACGCGAAGGTCGCAGGCCCAGCCAAGCTCTGCGCCACCCCCGTTGCAATCGCCGTTGATGGCCGCGATATAGACCACGTTTGCATTGCGCAGTTCGCCGAGTGCACGAAAAAAGCCCGAGGGCTCCCCCGACATTTCTTTTCCGGTCACCATCGCGCGCAAGTCGCGAAGCCACGCGTGCTGAAACCAATGCCCGGGTACGCCCGACGCAAGAACACAAACTCGGGCGCCCGCCTCTCGCGCTTCGGTCATCGCGTCTGCCAGCAGACCGATCGCTTCCCACGAACCAAAGTTGCAAATTTCAGGGTTCGTCATCGTGATCACGGCGACGCCCGGGTGCGGGTGTTCTAGTTTGATGATCTCACTCATGGAAAGCGCTCCAATCGATTCGCGGGCTTTCGTTGCACGCCGCAGGTTAAAAAACATCCCTAGGCCCGAAGTTCCTTCGAGCGTTGAAAAGGGAGATAAACGAAGTGATGAAGAGGCTAGCCAACCTTCATTAACGCCAAGCGGTCACCCCAATGGACTTCGACTGCGCGCAGAAGCGCGGGCGAATTCGCCAAGCCGGGATCTTCGCGCACCGTCACGATCGCAGCGTCCCGCGCGACTTCCACCAAGTGTGCGTCGCGCACCAGATCGGCCATGCGGAGGTCCGCGAGTTCACCGCTTTGACGTGTTCCGAGAAATTCGCCCGGACCGCGAATTTCGAGGTCGGCATCTGCGATCTTGAAACCATCCGTGGTTCGCAACATGGCGTCTAGGCGCGCACGAGAGTCCCGTCCGCCTCCGCGCGAAACCAACACGCACGTCCCCGCCGCCGAGCCACGCCCCACCCTGCCGCGCAGTTGGTGAAGCTGGGCGAGGCCAAAGCGTTCCGCATGTTCGATAATCATGAGGCTTGCATTCGCGACGTCCACGCCCACTTCGATCACCGTCGTCGCGACCAAAATGTCGATCTCGCCTCGCGCAAAGCGGCCCATTGTTTTGTCACGCTGAGGAGCATCGAGGCGACCGTGCATTACGTCGACCCGCAAGTCCGAAAAAGCCGACGCGATACGTTCACTTGATTCAATCGCCGATCGAAGATCCAACTTTTCGCTTTCTTCGACGAGGGGATAAACGACGTAAACCTGCTCTCCCCGGGTCACAGTTTCGCGAATCATCTCCATGATGCGTTCGCCGTCTCCAGCTTGCATGCGCAGGGTCTCGGTAGGGCTGCGCCCAGGTGGAAGTTCGTCGATGACCGACAGCTCGAGATCGCCATAGCCCGTCAGTGCGAGGGTGCGAGGGATCGGCGTCGCAGTCATGACCAACACATGCGGCTCCGCGGCTCCGAGCGAAGCCGATGCAAGAGCGGCACGTTGCAAAACGCCAAAGCGATGCTGTTCGTCAACGATTGCGAGGCCCAGCGACTTGAATGCGACGCGTTCCTGACTCAACGCATGCGTGCCGATGCGGAGATCGATCTCGCCCTTGGCCAATGACTCCAGCACCACATTTGTTTCCGCACGTGAACGCGACGCGGTCAACAAGCCGATCCGCAAGCCGAGCGCTTTCGCGTTTGCACTCGTCATCGCGCGCAGGCCCTTGGCGTGTTGCTCGGCCAGCAACTCCGTGGGCGCCATCAGCGCCGTTTGAAACCCGCTCTCCGCTGCGGCGACCGCCGCAAGAAGCGCGATTGCGGTCTTGCCGCTGCCGACGTCTCCCTGAAGCAATCGGTTCATCGGATGCGGCTCGCTCATGTCCCGTGAAACTTCGCGCCAGACACGCTCTTGTGCACCGGTCAACGTAAACGGGAGGGCCCTGGGTGCCGCGCACACGCGCTCCCGAGTTGTATCGATGGCAATGCCTTTTACCTGAGCCCGGGACGCCCGGCGGAGAACCAACCCCAGTTGCAACAAGTAAAGCTCTTCGAGCACCAGGCGTTCATGGGCGGGAGAGGCGAACTGCTCGTAGCGCGTGAGTTCCGCTTCGCACTCGGGCGCATGCACGCACATCAGTGCCTGCCCCGGCGCGGGCAAGGCCCGAGCCTGGACGACGTCATTTGGCAGACACCCCTCAACGAGATCTGCGTACTCAAGCACCGCCGCCTGAATAACCCGGCGCAACATTCTAGGTTGAAGCCCTTCGGGCGTTGGATATTCGGGCACGATCGTTTCGAGGGCACGTTCTTCGAGGGCGGTCGACGCGTCGGCGGCTTCGCCGTTAGAGCCAACGGTGTCGATCAGTTCGAGTTCCGGATGAACGATTTCTTTCGAAAATCGGTATCGCTTCACGTCTCCCGTGATGAGAAACATCGCACCGCGGGTCATTTCTTTTTCGATCGAACCTGTCGCCCGAAACCACTTCAATGTGACGCTGCCCGTCTCATCGCCAACAACAGCCTCGAAAATTTTTTGATAGCGCCCCTTCGCGCGGTGGGTCTGTTTGTCGGTGCTCTTAACCTCTCCGATGAAGGTCGCTCTCCGTCCGACTTCGAGATCACATATTTCTACGAGCGCCCGTCGATCGTCATACCGGGTGGGCAAGTAGAACATCGCGTCGACCACCGTTCGCAGCCCGCGGCCCGCGAACGCTTCCGCGCGCTTCGGACCGACGCCACCCAAGGTCGACAGCGGACGAGCCAATAGGCTCTCGACGAAGGTCGGCTCCAACCAAGTGTGGGTCAGCGTGAGTGCACGCAGGATTGCCTCGCGAAACGCCGCGTCCTCTTT
>JASDVE010000122.1:0-3119 GCA_041891195.1 Myxococcota bacterium
GCGAGATGTGTATAAGAGACAGAACTCTGGGCTGGTGGCGCTGGCGGAGCGCACTGCGACGTCCCGAGGCAGGTTACCGTTGAGCGCACGCAGCAGCGCCAAGGGCTCATCGCTCCAGTCGATCTCGAGGGCGACGACCTGCCCTTCTGCATGGACGCCCGAATCGGTGCGACCACTGCCGCGGACCGCCACTTCGCCCTGAGAGATCTTCTGCGCAGCCTCAACGAGGCAGCCCTCCACGGTTCGCGACGGCCCGGCCTGGATCTGCCAGCCTTCGAAAGCCGCACCGTCATATTCGAGAACTAGCCGGTAGTGCCCCAAGTGCCCGATCCTCAGCCTACGTCGAGGCGGGTTTCCGCGATCTTCGCAGCGTTGACCGCCGCCAAGCGAAGCGTGTCGGCAGCGAGCCAAAGCAGAAGCCCATTTTCGACCGACGCGTCTGCGCGCACGCGACCCACAACCGCAACGTCGCGACCGGCAGTGTCTCGCGTTGAAGGACCGACTTCGTCCGAGCTCCAGGCTTCGAGACCCGGCGCCTTCTGAAACAGTTCGAGCGCATGCTCGACTGAAAGCGGCTGCTTGGTCGTGACCGCGATCGCACTGCCATCGCCCGCAAATGTTGGCACTTGGATCGCGGTAGCAGAAATCGGCAGGTTCGCCCCGACAAGTCGGCGTATGTCGCGCGCCAAATCCGCTTCGACTTGCGCGGAACCATCGGAGGTCGCTCCGGCTGGCAACGCAAAGCAATCGAAGGCGACCTGACACGGAAATACGCTGAGCGGTGGCATGTCTTGCTGGTTGAGCAGGCCAAGTGTCTCGCCAGAAAGCGATTCGATCCCCGCACGTCCCGCGCGCGACGCCGAATACAAAATACTCCCCGAAACGCTCGCGAGCCCGGCAGCACCTTCGACGGCTGCAAGCAAGTGCGACCATGCCAATGCGATGCCCGCAGGCTGTGCGATGACCGGTGCACCTTTGACGAGACTCGGCGCGCAAAGGTCGGCGACGTACAGCGGCACTTCAGAGGAATTCGCCATCGCGCCCGAGCAGTCGATACACGGGACTTCGCTTCTCAGTGCTTCCCGGACAAGATCAAGCGCCGCACCCGGTGGGGTGCACACAATGAGCATGTCGAGACCGCGAAGCGTTTTGGGAGCGGCCTCGATCGTAAAGACTTCGCCGGCGAACTCAATCTCTTCGCCAATCGAATTCCCGCTGGCAAACGGCTTCAGGTCGGCGATTGGAAAACGGCGATCCGAGAGCACTGACAATATTTCCCGGCCGAGTGTTCCCGACGCACCGGCGATCCCGATTCGAAATCCCTTGGGTTCGCCGCTCATGCGCATTCCAATTGTTCGAGCACACGATCGCCCATTTCGACGCAGCCGATGGTGGGTCGGTTTTCGCCGTCCAACACGATGTCGCCTGTGCGATGGCCCGCGTCGAGTACGGCGTCGACTGCGGTGCGAATCGCGCCAGCAGCATCATGTGCACTGAATGAATGTTCGAGCATCATCGCACCACTGAGAATGGCTGCAAGCGGGTTCGCGAGGTCTTGCCCCGCGATGTCGGGAGCCGAACCGTGGACCGGTTCGTAAAGCCCCAAGCCACCTTCGGCGATACTCGCCGAGGGGAGCATGCCCAGGGAACCTGTGATCATCGCCGCCTGGTCGGACAAGATGTCGCCGAACAAGTTGCCCGTCACGATCACGTCGAAGCGACGCGGTTCCTTGACGAGCAGCATGGCGCACGAGTCAACCAGCTGATGAGCCAACTCGATGTTCGGGTAACCCTTCGCGACTTCTTCCACGACTTCCATCCACAGCTGCGAGACCTCGAGCACGTTTGCCTTGTGGACGTGGGTGACGTGCTGGCGTCGTCCGCCGGCCGCTTCGAAAGCAACCCGAGTAATGCGGGCGATTTCATTCTCGTCATAGACCATCGCGTTGGTCGCCGTGCGCACCGGACCGGATCGATCGATGAAGCGCGGTTCGCCAAAGTAGATCCCACCGGTTAGCTCGCGCACCACCAACATGTCGATCCCTTCGACCACTTCGGGACGAAGACTCGACGCTTGCGCGAGTGCCGAAAAAACTTGTGCAGGTCGAAGGTTTGCGAACAGACCGAGCGCCTTGCGAATGCCTAGAAGCCCCTTCTCGGGGCGTGTTGCGACAGGCATGTCATCCCACTTCGGACCGCCAACGGCGCCGAGCAAGATCGCGCGTGATTCGCGGCACAGTTCAATGACGTCGTCGGTGAGGGGCGACCCCTTCGCGTCGATCGACGCGCCGCCGATCAAGGCTTCTTCAAAGCCGATTTTGATGTCGTGCTTCGCGCATACGACTTCGAGTACGCGCTGCGCTTGCGCAGTGACCTCGGGACCAATCCCGTCACCGGGCAATACCACTATCCGATCCATCGAATTTCCTTCCTCTCGTTTTTTCTATTCTGGTTCTAGTTTTCGTTCTGGGTTTCGCGTTCGCAGCGGCACCCGGGCGTCTCACATCACCGGAACTTCACCGGGACACCGAACCTTGGCTCGGTCGCAGCGCGAATGCCTTCTAAAGTGAAATCGAAAGTGAGATCAAAAGTAAGATCAAACCCCTCGGGGCGAAGTGAGGGGGCGCCGCCGTTTATGCCATTCGAGCTTGTTGAGAGCGTGGACGTAAGCCTTGCCGCTCGCCACGAGCACGTCTTCGTGTGCCCCGCGACCGATCACCCGACGCCCGTCTTCACTCACGGTCACCGACACTTCACCGAGGGCGTCGAGCCCTGCCGTCACCGCATGAACTTGATATTTTTCCAGCGCGCTCTTGGTCTCGGTGAGTTGGCTGATGCCCTTGAAGATCGCATCAACGGGCCCCACTCCGAGAGTCGTACACTTCGAACTCGTGCCGTCGAGCTTCAACTCGACCGTCGCACTCGGCTTGCCGAACGTGCCGCACGTTATCGACAACTCGCCAAGTTCGAAGCGATCGTCTTCGGCTTCAACCATGTCGGCCACAATGGCCTCGATGTCTTCGTTGAAGATGGTCTTCTTCGCGTCGGCGAGTCTCTTGAAGCGAACGAAGGCTTTTTCTAGTTCTTCCCCTTCGACTTGCAAGCCGAGTTCATCGAGG
>JASDVE010000122.1:3129-6414 GCA_041891195.1 Myxococcota bacterium
AGGTCGTTGGACGCGCGACCGATGGATTCGGGCGTCATGATTTCGTACGTGATCGCAGCTTTCAGTACGCCGTCCTGGTGGATCCCCGCTTCGTGTGCGAACGCATTGTCTCCCACGATCGCCTTGTTCGGTTGCACCATCACGCCGGTAATCGACGAGAGCAGCCGACTCGATGTGTAGATTTCACGCGTGTTGATCTCGGTGTCGATCGAAGCAAATTGATCTTGTCGCGTGCGGATCGCCATCACGACTTCTTCGAGAGACGTGTTGCCTGCACGCTCACCAATGCCATTCACGGTGCACTCGACCTGACGTGCGCCTGCGCCGATGGCCGCAAGGCTATTGGCCACCGCCAAGCCGAGGTCGTTGTGGCAATGAACCGAATAGATCACGTTTTCGGAGCCCGGCACCCGTGCGCGGAGGTCGGTGATCAAGTGCGCATATTCGTCGGGAGTCGTATAGCCCACGGTATCCGGAACGTTAAGCGTTGAGGCTCCAGCCTCAACCGCGGCCGTAAACACCTGCACGAGATAATCGGGATCGGATCGCGTGGCGTCTTCGGCCGAAAATTCTACGTCGTCGACCAAACTCTTCGCCTGCCTGACCGAGCGGTCGACTTCGGCAAGAACTTGCTCGCGACTCATGCGCAGTTTGTGCTGTAGATGAATGTCGCTCGTGGCAATAAACGTGTGGATGCGAGGCGAAGCCGCATGCTCAAGCGCTTGGCCGGCACGGGCAATGTCTTCGACGCCGGTGCGCGCGAGACCGCATACGATGACATCGCGAACTTCCTTCGCCACGGCTTCGACGGCTTGGAAATCGCCTTCACTTGCGATCGGAAAACCCGCTTCGATCACATCGACACCGAGCCGCGACAACTGCCGCGCAATCGCGATCTTTTCTTGCTGGTTCATGCTGCAACCGGGCGATTGCTCGCCGTCGCGCAGCGTCGTGTCGAAGATGCGAATCAGCTCACGACTCATGATGGCCCTTCTTCTTTCACGAGCGTCGGCCCTTGCGACGTTTCACTCGCTTCTCCTTCCGGAGCGATCAGTTCGAGGCTCTTGCCCGTGCGATAGCGGTAAAGCAATTCCAAGGGTCCCGACAAGACGTACACGATGCCGACGATGAAGAAGCTCACCTCAGGCTTGGCAATGAGTGCGGTAAAAATCATGACCACAATTACAATCGCGCGATAGCCACTTAGGTTCGGCAAGTCTTTGTTGCTGCGATATGGGATCGGCGAGACCATCAGCAGCCCCACCAACGCGACCCCAATCGCCGGAAGCACCGCGGGGACGTTGACGTCGATTCCGGTGTCTCGCAAAAACGTCACAAACCAAACGGTGGAAACGACAACGCCCGCGGCAGCGGGGCTCGGAAATCCGTCGAAGCGACCTCGGTAGGTGCCCGCCGTCACGTTAAAGCGTGCCAGTCGAAGCGACGCACACGCCGTAAACACGAACGCCATCACCCAGCCCGTCCAGCCCAGCTCCATGAAGTGTCCGGCGTGAAACGCGATCATGGCCGGCGCCACGCCGAACGAAACCGTGTCTGCAATCGAGTCGTACTCCATGCCGAACTTGCTCACCGAATTGGTCATACGCGCGGCACGTCCATCGAGGACATCGAAGACCCCTGCCGCCAAGATCGCCCACGAGGCTTGCACGGGGTCCCCCGTGCTCGCTTTCGCGATGGCATAGAACCCGGCTGCCAAGTTACACGTGGTCAGGATATGGGGCAGCAGTGGCGCTAGCCCCGTTCCGGACCGACGCCTGCGCGAGCCACGGCGCCGCTTTCGGGCGCCGCCAGCAGCCCTACCTTCGTTCCGCGCATTTTGCTCCACCGAGGACTCCCTTTTTGTGGAAGGAGTAACGCTAGTTCTTTGCGCGGTCGACGAGCTGTCGCTCCTTCAACCAGGGCATCAAACCGCGCAAGCGAGCGCCGACTTCTTCGACCTGGTGCTCGGCCGCGTGTCGTCGCATGGCCTTGAACGCGATGCCACCCGACTTGTTCTCGAGGATAAAGCGCTTGGCGAATTCGCCGGTCTGGATGTCGGTCAAGATGTCCTTCATGCGTGCCTTCGTATCGGCGTCGATCACGCGAGGGCCGCTTACGAAGTCACCGTATTCGGCCGTGTTCGAAACCGAGTATCGCATGTTCGCAATGCCGTCCTGATAGATCAGGTCCACAATCAGCTTCACCTCGTGGATGCATTCGAAGTACGCCATCTCCGGGGCATAACCGGCTTCCACGAGAGTCTCGAAACCAGCCTTCATCAGCGCCGTCATGCCACCGCAAAGAACAGCCTGTTCGCCGAACAGATCGGTTTCGGTCTCTTCTTTGAAAGTCGTTTCGATGATGCCGGCGCGACCGCCGCCGATTGCGCTCGCATAAGCCAGGGCAATCTGCAGGGTATCGCCTGTCGGGTCCTGCTGAACTGCGACGAGGCATGGAACGCCCTTCCCCGCTTCGTAGTGATCGCGAACCGTGTGACCGGGTCCCTTGGGTGCCACCATGAATACGCCGACGTTTTCCGGCGGCTCAATCGCACCGAAGTGCAAGTTGAAACCGTGTGCCACGCAGAGGTAGTTACCCGCTTCGAGATTGGCCGCGACTTCGCTCGCGTACACGTCCGCCGCGAGTTCATCGGGCAGGGTCAACATGATGATCTCAGAGCGACTGGCCGCGTCCGCAACCGTAGAGACTTCGAGTCCGGCGCCTTCGGCCTTGCTCCAGCTCGCCGAATCTTTGCGCAAACCGACAATCACTTTGACACCCGAGGCGTGAAGGTTCTGGGCGTGCGCGTGCCCCTGGCTGCCGTAGCCGATGATCGCCACGGTCTTGCCTTCGAGTCGGCCAAGGTCTGCGTCTTTGTCGTAATAGATGTTGAGTGCCATCGGAGTAGTCTCTTCCTTTTGTGATGTCTTGTTGTGATGTCTTGTGGTTGTTCTTTGTTGTTCTGTTCTGTGCTGTTCCGTTCTGTTCGGTTTTTTTCTTATGATTGTCGTCGCTGACGTCGGATCGCATTCTGCGGTGTGACAGCTTTTGTCCTTGCCCGAACTGCCCATGCCGTCCGCTTGCGCACGGCGGGTTTAAACTGACCGGGATACGGTGTTTGATTGGGTCTAGCGCTCAGCTGATGTGCACTTTGAACTCGGTGCGGATCGTGAACAAACTTGGCAGGCGATGCCGGCCGACGCCATTCTTTTGAGTGGTCCAGCGGGTTGGTCCCGATGGGCTAACCCCGCGAGGCTACGAGAGGTTTCGCGCGGTGTCAAAGGC
>JASDVE010000123.1:0-6401 GCA_041891195.1 Myxococcota bacterium
CCGTTGTACGTCGAAGTCGACGAGATCTTCAACCTCGCTTGTCCGGCTTCGCCCGTCCATTACCAGAACAATCCCGTGTCGACGACCAAGACAAGCGTGCACGGCGCGATCAACATGCTCGGCCTTGCCAAGCGCGTGGGGGCCCGGATCTTTCAAGCCTCAACGAGTGAGGTCTACGGAGACCCGCAGGTCCATCCGCAGAAGGAAGACTACTGGGGACACGTAAACCCGGTAGGGATTCGCTCCTGCTACGACGAAGGCAAGCGCTGTGCAGAGACTCTGTTCTTCGATTATTGGCGCCAGTGCCAGCTCCGCATCAAGGTTGTGCGCATCTTCAACACGTACGGGCCGCGCATGCACCCGAACGACGGCCGCGTCGTGTCCAACTTCATCATGCAGGCGCTCACCGACCAACCGATCACGATTTACGGCGACGGCAGTCAGACCCGCGCATTTTGTTACGTCGACGACTTGATCGAAGGTTTCCAGCGCTTCATGGCAACGCCCGACGAAGTGACGGGCCCCATGAACATGGGAAACCCCGGCGAGTTCACCATCGCGGAACTCGCCACACTCGTCCTCGAAATTACAGGTTCAAAATCTGAGCTCGTCTATGAACCTCTTCCCGGCGACGACCCGACCCAGCGCTGCCCCGACATCGGGCTTGCGAAGAAAACCCTCGGCTGGGAACCTAAGGTTCCGCTTCGGGAAGGCCTCACTCGAACAATCGAATACTTTGAACAAATCGTGCGCCAGAAGTAGATCCGCGTTAAAAAAATCGCCGCAGTCGCGAGCGGCGAAAAGGGTCTCCACTTTTCGCTCTGATGTGTCGAACAGTTTGTGAATCCAGGCCATCCAACCCGTGCAGGACATGGGTTTTGCATCCGAGTTGCAGGTACGTGAACAAGGTACTCATAAAAGCGTCGAGATGTAGAATCTCTTGGGGCGAGAACGGAGAGCGGCCAAATCTGGCACACTCGTCGTGCAAAATGAATCGGGAGCGGTCATGAGCGGCGCAAATCAGCCGGCAGCAAAGAAGAGGGTTCGCGTGTTGTGCGTCGCTGGCGCACGCCCGAACTTCATGAAGATTGCGCCGCTGCTTCGCGAGTTCAATTCGCGTGACACCTTCGAGAGTTTTCTCGTCCACACGGGCCAACACTACGACGCCCGGATGAGCGAAAACTTTTTTCGCGACCTCGGGATCCCGGCCCCGGACATCAACCTGGGTGTCGGCTCGGGCACACACGCCGAACAGACCGCCCATGTCTTGATGAAGCTCGAAGCGGTCTTGCTCAACGAACGCCCCGATCTTGTTCTCGTTGTGGGCGATGTCAACTCGACCCTCGCAGCAACGATCGCTGCGGTAAAACTCGACATTCCCGTCGCCCACGTCGAAGCCGGGCTGCGCTCTGGCGATCGCACCATGCCCGAAGAACTAAACCGGCTGATGACCGACGTCGTTGCGAGTTGGCTTTTCACCACCGAAGCTGACGGCGAAGCCAACTTGCTGCGCGAGGGCATCGACCCGGCGCGGATTCACTTTGTTGGCAACGTGATGATCGACACCCTGCTGGCGAACCTCGAGCGCGCAAAGAAGCTCGACACTCTCGAACGCTTGGGCCTCACCGAAGGCAAGTTCTGTCTCCTCACCCTGCACCGTCCAAGTAACGTCGACGACCCGGCACGACTGGCCGAATTATTTGGCGCGCTCGAAGAAATTCACGACCGGGTTCCGATCGTGTTCCCCGTGCATCCCCGCACCGCGACGAATATCAGCGAAGCCCTCGGCGGCCGTGACTTGAAGTTTCAAATCATTGAACCGCAGGACTACCTCGACTTCTTGCGCTTGATGGCCGACGCCAAGATTGTCCTCACCGACTCGGGCGGCGTTCAAGAAGAAACCACCGCGCTTGGCACGCCTTGCTTCACGCTGCGCGATTCGACGGAACGACCCATTACCGTCACCCACGGAACCAACACCATGGTGGGGGCGGACAGAGAAGTGATCTTGCGTGAAGTCATGGCGACCCTCGACGGCAACCCGAAGGCCGGTAACGTCCCCGACCTGTGGGACGGCAAGGCGTCGGAGCGAATCGCCAACGTACTCGAACGTGACTTTGGAGCGGGATCGTGAGTCAAGGCCAACCAAGCATCGAAGCCAGCGCGGCTACAGACCTTCGCCAGAAGACGCTCTGGGCCCTCTGCGCCACTATCGCGATCGCCACCTACGTGTTTTATCCGGTGCTGGTCCAAATGTTTCGCACGTGGCGCGCCAACCCTGACTATTCCCACGGCTTGCTCATCGTTCCTCTTTCTCTCTACTTCGCGTATGGCAAAACGCCGCAGCTGCGTCGCGCCGAACTCGACGGGAGTTGGTGGGGCGCCGGGATTCTTTTCTTGGGCGTCATCGCCGTGTGCATTGGTGAGCTTGGCGGTCTCCTGACGGCACTGCGCAGTGGCTACGTGCTCGCCCTGATGGGCCTCGTGCTGCTCCTCGCCGGCCGTCGCGTCTTCGAGATCTTGTTGTTCCCAATGGCGTTTCTCTTCCTGATGGTCCCGCTCCCGCAGTCTCTCGTGAACATCATCGCGTTCCCGCTGCAATTGATCGCCGCCGGTTGGGCGGTTGGGAGTCTGCAGGCGTTCGGGATCCCGGCACTGCTTGAGGGCAACATCATTCATCTCGCTCACACCCAGTTGTTCGTCGCCGAAGCGTGCTCGGGCTTGCGTTCGTTGATGGCGCTCCTCACCCTCGGCGTGGTGTTCGCTCAGTTCTTTCGCCCCGGCCACATGATTCAACAGAGCATCTTGGTGGCAGGCACGATCCCCATCGCGATCGTGGTAAACGCGGTGCGAGTGTCACTGACCGGCGTACTTGCACACAACTTCGGCCGCGAGACCGCCACCGGCTTCATCCATGACTTCCAGGGTATGATCACCTTCGGCATGGCGTTCTTCATGCTCTTGCTGCTTGCGCGCTCACTCAGCTTTGGCGCTAACTTTTTTACGCGCAAAAACGCTCAGGAGAGTTCGCCCGCATGACCCTCGCCAAGCTCATCGTTGCACTGCTGTTCATCGCCGCGAACTCCTACGCGTACAACAACCTCGCGATCGGAGACATCACGCCGCCCCGGGAAAACTTTTCCGATTTCCCAGACGACTTCGACGGTTGGAAATGCGGCGATCGTCAATTGATGGACCAGAAAGTGCTCGATAACCTCGGCGTCACCGACTACATCATTTGTCGCTACACGACCGACATACCGGGTAAGCATGTTGACTTTTACGCGGGCTATCACGAAAAGCAGGAGCGCAGCGACTCCGGCAAGACCACATTGATTCATCCCCCGGAACACTGCTTGCCAGGGGCGGGTTGGGACATCATCGAGTCCGACATCGTGCCGATCAACTTCGGCATCGAAGGTGAAGCCAAACGCGTCGTGATCGCAAAAGGCCAGCAACGCGGGCTTGTCTATTTCTGGTATCAGTCGCGCGGCCACGTGATCGGCACCAACATCGATCGCCTGTGGCACATGTTCTTCGACCGCGCCCTGCGCAGCCGCACGGATGGTTCGCTGCTCCGCTTCACGATGCAGATCGAACGTGAGAACTTCGAAGTGGCCGACGCGGCATTTCGTGACTTCGCCTCGAAGGTCGCCCCTGAGCTTCCGCGCTTCATTCCGAACTAACGGGCGCGCCTGGTTTTGGGCGCGACCTGCTCGGCAATCGGAAACAAAATGGCATCACCGAACTTATTCTCGATCGACCTCGAAGACTGGTTTCATCTCCTCGACACTGACGCTGCTCCGGCGCTGTCCACTTGGGCCGACCAGGAAGCCCGGGTCGAAACCAATACCGGTCGTCTACTCGATGTACTCGAACAAGCGAACGTACGCTGCACGTTCTTTGTCTTGGGGTGGATCGCCGAGCAGTACCCGGCACTTCTGCAACGGATTGCCGATGCGGGGCATGAGATTGCGAGCCATGGTTACGCGCACGGCCTGATCTACCAGCAGACGCCGCAAGAGTTTCGCGATGATCTGCGCCGCGCCAACGACGCGATCGAAGGTGCGGTTGGCGTCCGCCCGGTTGGATACCGCGCTCCAGGCTTTTCGATTCGCGAAGACAGCGATTGGGCGTTGGACGTACTTGCCTCCGAAGGCTTCGAATACGACTCGTCCGTATTTCCCGCAAGCCGCGCTCACGGTGGCTTGCCAAACGCAGAACCTTTTCCAACACGACTGCCAAACGGCTTGATGGAATTTCCCATTTCAACCATAAGCACTCCTCTACGCCGGGTTGCTTATCTCGGCGGCGGCTACCTGCGCCTCTTTCCGACCTCGTTGATTCTTTATTGGGCACGCGGACAACGCGCGCGAAACGAAGGCCTCGTTCTCTACATCCACCCACGAGACATCGACCTCGACCAGCCGCGCCTCGACCTCGGCGCGTTTCGAAACTTTAAGAGCTACGTCGGGATCGGCGGTTGTCTCGACAAGGTGACGACCCTGCTCAGCGAATTTGACTGGGTGCCGTTTCGTGACTATCCACGGGATGTTCCGGCGCGCTGAGTCAACCCGGTTCAGGCCAGGCGCTGGCTTGTTTTCGCTCGGCTCTAGATGACTGTTTCGCATTCATCAAAACGAAGCGATGCCATACAACGGCGATCACGCTCACGACGGTAAAAAACAAAGCGCGGCTCGCGCATGGACACGAGCCAATGAAGGCAATCGAATTCGTCGAAAATGAAGTAGAGCGCGGCCCCCCACGCCGTCGCTCATCAGCCCGCTCTCAATCGCAGGCAAAAGCACGATTTGAAGCGCCTAGCAATCGTGGCTGAAGAGAACGCGCTGCGAATCGGCCATTGTCTAATCGATCGACAAGCGCGCAGCGTTCACGTCGCTACCCCGCCAGCCTTTAAAAAACGCCTCTAGTAAGCGGCCAACTTTGCCGTGAGGTCGACTGCCTGCCCGGTTCGCATCGATTCCAAGATCCCGAAGGTTGTTTCGGAATTGGCGGTCAGTTCTTCGAGGGTAAACGGAGAACCCGCGCCGGTGCGGCACGCTTCGATGACGGCGAGCACGGCTTCGCGTTGTCCCTTGTTCTGGTTGAGGGTCTTGAGCGGCGTGCCACCCATCACGGTGGTACTGCGGAAGTTTTCGCAGATTGCGGTCTTGCGCTCGGACGACACTTCGAAGCGTTCCTTGGGAAGCTCGGCGCTCGCGTTGGCAAGGTACTCGAGGGTTGCGACGGAACCGTCGGTGAAGCTTACGTTGGCCACAAATGAATCATCGCGCTCGGGGTCACGGCTCAATCCGCGCGCGTAGACGCTTGAGGGCAATGTGCCGACGAGATAGATGCAGAGATCGATGAAGTGACAGCACTCGCCGATGATGCGGCCGCCACCGGTCTTCGGGTCGGTGACCCAAGTCCCTGCCGGGGTTGCCCCTGCGGCCACGGTGTACCGAATCGACATGGGTTCCGTTCGTCCGTCGAATGTTTCGCGAACCTTCTCCGCGTGAGGGGAGAAGCGCCGGTTGTAACCGACACTCAAGAAGCCCTGTGTGTCGCGTGCGGCAGCGACCAACTCCCGGACCGATTCTCGATCAAGCCCAATTGGCTTTTCGAGCCAAACGGCCTTGCCGGCCTTCATCGTGTCGCAGGCGAGCGAGGCGTGTGAGTCGTGTTGGGTTGCGATGAACACCAGATCGACCGCGTCGTTTTCAAACACTTCCTGGGGATCGGTCCCACAACTCGCATAGTCGTACTTTTCTGAAGTTCGTCGCGCCGAAGCGCCTGTTGCGGTGACGACTTGAACCTTGCGAACCTTTGACGCGCTCGCGATGGCGGGGATTAGCTGCGCCTTTGCGTAGTTGCCCGCACCGACGAACGCGATGCCTACGTCCCCATCGCGTCGCGCAGAAGGTTTTGCAAGTTCAAGGGTTCGGGCTTCATCGGGCGCGCCCTTGTACTTGAAGATGATCGCGAGATTTTTGCGTTCGCCCTTGGCGAGTGCTTCGTAGGAGCTTTCCGCGTCCTCGAAAGCGACGACTTCCGCGTCGAGTTTCGCTGGATCAATGTCCCCCGCCGCGGCGAGGTTCACGAACGACTGCAAGTTGCGATTCTCTGTCCAGCGGACGTGAGAAATCGGGTAGTCGAGACCGAGTTCTTCGTAGCGTCTGTCATAACGACCGGGGCCGTACGACATGCTCATGCGGAGTTCGAGTTCTTTGGGGTAAAAGCTGCGGCGGTCGAGGTCCATCGCAGTCGCGCCGACGGCAACCACGCATCCCTTCACGCGACAAAGGTCTGCGGCAAGCGTGATCGGGGCAGAACTCTCAGACGCTGCCGTGACGATCGCGATGTCGACGCCATAGCCATTCGTCGCGGCGTTCTTCCACGGC
>JASDVE010000124.1:0-5837 GCA_041891195.1 Myxococcota bacterium
GTTAATGACGCCCGCAGTATTCGTCGAAAAACCGCCGTCGGTGGTACCGGCCTCGATCGTAATCGAAACATAGACAGCACCGCCCATGTTGCCGCTCAATTGGTAGGTGTGGTCGGGCGAAATTGCGGTTTCGTAGTAGATCGCATCGGCGTTGTCACCGAGAAACTTACGTGTGGGCAGTGGGAACTCACGCATCCAGGGATGAGTCGGGTGGGACTCCATGCGCGTCACCAGTGAGGCTTCGAGCATGTGAAGAATGGCGCGCAACGCCTCGCCTACATCGTCGGCTTCTTGCACCAGCCATTCGGGCCCAGCGTAGCGATCACTTAATTCGCGCAGCAAATCGATCAATTCATTAAACGCGTCACGACTTTCAGAGTTTTTGGCGGTCAAGCTTGTATCCTTGGACTTTTCTGGGGTACAGCGAAAGCATATCATGCGTCTCCGCAACGTTGATGAACGCCGGGTGCCTCTACCGGTCGAATACACTGAATAATAGGAGCACCGATGAGTCCCGACACCGCCCGCACCGACAAAGGCGCGCAAGCCTATGCCGATCTCGCCGAAGTCCTTCGGGAGATCGAGGAGAATTACATTGGCCCCGAGCGCGTAATGAACACCTCCGCCGAAGGTTCGGCGGGTCGATACTTGCTGGCGAACGCGCTTAAACACGGGTTTCAGTGCTGGTTCGATTCTGACCCGAGGCGCCCGATGTTTCAACGCTGGTTGGGCGTAAAGAAGAAGCTCCTCGGCGACAACCCCGATGCGGTCTACTACGGCGCCATCGTCGACCCGGCGGGTACCTATCGTATACGCGGCAACGTCCATGGGGCTTGTTATACGTCGTTCAGCGTCGAGACGGGCGCACAGGAAGGGCACATTTCCAAGGGCGTGGTCTCTACATTGAACGACACCGAATTCGATATAGCAGCCGACGGCAGCTACGAGCTTATCGCAAGCCCCGAACCGCAACCGCGTAACTGGCTTCGTCTCGAACCGAACGCAGGAAGTATCACGACCCGTCACTACTGGGAGTGGAGTCGCAACGTTGCGGCCGATCCGACGTTCGAGGTTCCGCTCTGGAATGAGCCGGTGGAAAACCCTGGCCCGGCCGCTCCCATGGACGACGATGCGAGTGCGGCGGGTATTCAGCGGGTGATCAATTTTGTTCGCGGCCTCACGATCGACTTTCCCGACCTCCCGCCCGAAGTCATGCCCTCGTGGGTTTCAAATGTCGTCAACGAATTCGACAACTCGGGCTATGAAGAAAGCAACGCCGAGATCGGCTACGCAGCCGTCGACAATGCCTACCTGCAAGCGCGCTATGAGCTGAGCGCGGATCAAGCACTCGTTATGCGCGGGCGCTTTCCGCGCTGCCGTTTTGCGAATGTCGTCCTTTGGAACCATCGACTTCAGACGCCACCTTATCGCTATCGTGACGTCTCAATCAATCGAAATCAGATTCAGTATGAACGCGACGGCAGCTTCAAAATCGTCATCGCCCACCGCGACCCGGGTGTGCCGAACTGGATCGACACCGCAGGGCAGGAGACGGGGATGATTTTCTGGCGCTTCTTGATGCCCGAGGAACCGGCCCCTCCGATTATTGCCGAAGTCGTCGACGTCGATACGTTGAGCGAATAGATAAAAGAAATAGGAGCTGTTTCCGCGATGCCTCGTATCAAAGATCTTTCTGAGCACTACACCCGTCCCAGCTGGGTTCGCCGCATCAACGCCATGGGCGATGCAGTGGGGGGCGCTCATCACCTCGTCCCGCTCGACCCCGACGCACTCATTCGCTCAGCCACACGTTCAACGGGGGGCCTTTCGGATTTTGGCGATTTTGATGGCGATTGGCATACGCGGTTCATCTCGCTTGTCAGCGAGATAGAAGCGACGGGTGGGCTGCACGCGCTGGGTCGGTTGATGACACGCCAAGAACTTCTACGAGGCTTGCGAACGCGCCTCTTGTTGACCCAAGCGCGCAGCGAACACCCCGCCATTGCAAACGAAAAAATCGAAGCGCCACTTGTCATTACCGGACCGCCGCGATCAGGAACATCTATTTTATTCGAGTTACTCGCGCTCGATCCAAACGCGCGCGCACCGCTCGCGTGGGAAGTTCTGCACCCGGTGCCATTCGGCGGTGCGAGCGGAGACGCTTTACGCACGATGGCCGAATGCGAGCAGGAATTCTGGTCGGACGTGCAACCCGAATTCGAAACCATTCACGAGCTGCGCGCGGACCTTCCCGTCGAGTGCGTAACGCTTACGCTGCCAAGCTTTACAGGTGGCCACTGGGGCATGATCGCCAACATGCCCAACTGGGTGGCCGATTACCCGGCCACGATGGATTACCACCGCGCCTTGCTTCAAACACTTCAGTACGGTGGCCCGCCGCGGAACTGGATTGTCAAGACTCCGCTCTACCTGGTGTTCATTGACCTTGTCTTCGCGACCTATCCAGACGCCTGGGTGATTCACACGCACCGCGATCCGCTCAAAACCGAACCTTCGAGTCTGAGCACCCTCGCCACCGTACGCTGGGAACGCAGCGAAGAAGTCGAGCTGCCCGAAGCCAACGGTGCGGGGCTGGGGGACGTGATGATGCTGCTAGCCCAAAGACGAGCGGCTGGCGGTTTACCCGACCAAATCGTCGATTCGCACTTTAGCGACCTGATGTCCGATCCCGTCGCAGCAATCGACAAACTCTACGCCCAGATGCAGCGCCCATTTCTCGGCGAACACGCCGATGCCATCCGGAATTACCTCGAAGCCAAGCCCAAAGGCAAATTCGGCAAGCACAAGTACTCGGCCGAAGAATGGGGTTTCGATCCAGCGAAGCTACGAGAGAAGATGCTCCCGTACACCGACTACTACGGCATCAAGCTCGAGGCGTAGGAGAGCCTCGAATTTTGAGGTTCCTTGGGTTCGAAGGGCGACAACGGCAAGTTCAAAGACGGGGTGACGATCGATTCGCGCTACTTCTCTTGAAGCTTCCCGAAGGACTTGTACGGACACGCTTTGCCAAGTCCGGAAGCTTAGAATGCACCCATAGCCCCTCAGCACGACCCCAAACAGTTTCCTAAACCGTAGGTCCGAGGTTTATTTGAAAGCATGCTTTCAAACCACGCGATCGCGAACTACACGAACCTTGGTTGGTCCTTCGATCCCGATCCGAAATGGCACGAGGTAAACCATCAGGTGCTTGGCCAGTACTCCGAATGCGTCGACGTGATGGCCGACATGCTGAAGGTTCCGATCGATGAAGTCCGCTTCAACTACGAACCCGCAGTGACGCCCGAAGAGCGGACAATTAAGGGTTTCACAATGCCTCAAGGTTCGTTGGCTGGGCAAAAATGCACCTGGAGCGGCATGGTGGGGGATCGATCGGTGATCGAGCTTGAAGTTGTCTGGAACGCTGGCAGAGGACTCGAACCCGAATGGCCTGTGTCCCACGGCTATACGATGGAAGTGCAAGGCAACCCCAACATCCAAACCCGCGTGAAGTTCAGTCCGTCGCAGGAGCAGATCGATTCGGGGCGGATCGCCGATCTCGCGAACCCCGTGACCGCTATGCCGGTTGTAAACGCGATCCCGGCTGTCTGCGATTCGGCCGCAGGAATTCGGACCTACGCAGACTTGCCCCTGATCACCGGTCGCTATGCACCGTAAGGGGCACGGGACGAGACTTTCGTCGCAGGAACATGCTCACAACCAGACGCGTGGACGTACGTCCTAGGAAGAGGGAAGCGTCACCGGCCCCTGAAAGCTTCGGATCGATTCGCCCCACCAGAAGAACGCTCGCGTCGGATTCGGAAGCCGTACCACCCAAGGTTCGACCAAAACAATTTCATTCAACTCGCCGCCTTTCGGAAGAATCCGAGCAGCGTCGTCACTCGCGTCTCCGACGACCTCGATGAAATCGCCTTCGGCCGTGGTAAGGATGACAAGGGTTCGTCCGGCTTCGAAACCGAGGACGTGCGCCTTGTTGACGTAGGCCTCTATCGGACCGCCCGACGCGGTCGGCGGCTTCATTTCCATTGGCACGGCCACATTGATGAAGTGATGACCGGCGATCTCGCGCTGTCTTACCGGTTCATCCGGGCGATCGGGCGAGTGCTGAAAGCCTGCGCGATCCATCGACGCTTGTCCGAAGCCCGTCTTGGTGTAGGACGCGTCCAGTTCAAGCGCATCAAAAGCACTCAGTTCCACCGGAGATCGGCTCATCCACACCATACGGTCGGCTGTTTCCGTGACCTCCATGTGCTCGCCTCGAATACCGGAAACGAGAACGCCTCCCTCGCCAAGAGCGTCTTGCATTACGTCTTCGAGCGATCTCGATTTTGTACTCATCGTAAAGTTCTCTCCCTTGCAATTAATGACAGTATGAATGCCATTACAATCGACAGCAAGCGCGAGCACGGGCTCACGCTCGACTTGACGTCGCGTACATGCACGGCGAAATGTCCGTCGACTTCCGACGATGTCATTCGCGTTCGCCCAGCTACTCCTGCTACTTCTTTTGAAGCTTCCCAAAGGACTTGTACAGACACGCTTTGCCAAGTTGTTGGACCCCAGAACGCACGATGAGCTTCTCAAGCGGGTTCTAACCGTTTTTCACGGACGGTTTAATTTGGGCTCGTTCTTTTATTTGTCGCTGTTCTGCTCTTCGTGCCCGTCTTGGATACTGGAACTGTTCGATGTTGAGGTCGCCGCTATTTGCGTACCGCGTCTGGCGGCGGCTCCATCGAGGTCCTTCTTTCTTCGTTCTTCTGAGTTTTGGAGTGAGCCGCGGCACAATGGGAAAACCTGTCAATTCCAGCGCAAGCGTCTTTCCCCGTGGTGCCCCTTCTTGCTGCACCTCTATGTATTCGTAAGTTGGCGGACGACCGATTAACTTCTTTCAATGACGACGCACCAGACCCACTCCGCTGCTGAGCGGTCGTTCGACGACTGTATCGAAGCTCTCGCTCCGATTCGGAAAGAGCTACTCGCGCATCCAGTTTATGAAATCATCCGAGATGAGGTCGCTCTGCGCACTTTCATGGAGCATCACGTATGGGCGGTATGGGATTTCATGTCCGTGCTCAAAAGCATCCAATCTCGCGTTACGTGCGTGCGGACGCCATGGGTTCCGACCGGGGATCCTGTGATGCGAAGGTTCATCAACGAAATCGTACTTGTCGAGGAGAGCGACGAGTCGTCGCAGGGCGTCATGAGTCACTTTGAACTCTATCGGCTGGCGATGAGCGAAATGGGTGCCCGTCTGGGTCCGATTGATGATGCCATCCGCTTGGTCGCCGACGGAACAAGTAGCGATGAAGCCTTCGCCGCAAGCTCAGGCCCCGTTGCCGCGCTTGAGTTCAGCCGAAAAACGCTATCACTGACCTGCGCCGGAAGTGACGCTGCTCTCTTCGGTGTATTCACCTTCTCTCGAGAGGAGTTGATCCCCGACCTGTTTCGATCCGTCGTGTCCGGTATGGCTGGCAAGGGTGCCCAAGCTGGACTTCTTCATGAATACCTTGATCGACATATTCAAGTTGACGGTGCAGATCACGGACCGCTTGCACGCCGGATGGTTGAGTCCGTGTGCGGCGACTCCCGGGAGCTTTGGAGTGAGGCGTTGACCGCCGCGGAAGATGCGCTGCGAGCTCGCATTCAACTATGGGACGGAGCGCTAGTCGCCATGTGCGCTTCACCCGAGCTTGAGTCCAAGCGCGACACTGCGAATAACTCGGGGACGCAGACGATCCCCCTTTCGTACTGAACTCCCAGGCATTCTGCGGGCGACTCGCGAGAGCCAACCCCTGCAACGCAAAGGACGCGAACGGCGC
>JASDVE010000124.1:5847-6390 GCA_041891195.1 Myxococcota bacterium
TAGCTGCTCCGGCGCCCCTTTCGCATCGGGTTCGAACCTTCTCGGGGCGCCAGTTTTTGGAACTGGCGGAAGAGCTTGAGGGAAGGGGGGGAGCTTCGGCGGTTTACACTTCTTCGGATGCATGCATCAACGTCGCGGCGTCATGGCAGCGATCCGTGGCGACGGATTCACGTTTGCGGGTTGTCACGAAGCGGCCGTGGTGTGGCTTCAGCTGCTCCCTCCGACACGGGGCCTTACGCCCGCGCGTCATCGGGTAGAGCAGCGCTAGTTCTTCGCGAATCTTTTCGCCAATGCCTCATGGAGCACATCGGCGTAGACAATTCCAGAACCCGCCTTGGCGCTAGCTGGGGGCTGCTTCTGACTCGCGACCTTCTTCTTGCGGACCTTGATGTCGCGCGTGTCCTTCTTTGCGGCCGTCTTTTTCTTGGCAGCTTTTTTCTTGGACACCTTTTTCTTGGTGGCCTTTTTGCTGCTCGCTTTCTTGCTGCTCGTCTTCTTGGTGGCCTTCTTCTTACTCGTATTCTTACTTGCCTTCTTCTTGGC
>JASDVE010000125.1:0-4999 GCA_041891195.1 Myxococcota bacterium
GTGGGGAGGGTTGTGCAGAGGGTGGTGTAGATGCTTGTCTTCATACTGTGACGCGGCATCGATGGAAATCGGCTTTACCAGTGGGTTCTCTCCACGGAAGCGGCGTCCACACCGTGGGGTGTAGACGCCGCCCTGGAACATTCATTTGCGCTTTGCGCAGGTTTTGATCACACGCGCTTGTTGGTGTCGATCTTCGCCAGTCGCGCGAGGTTCTCACCGAGGAACGCCTTGCGCATGTCCGAGGTGATTTCGAGGTAGCCGTACTGTTCGCGCATTTCTTCCGGGATCTGCAGGGTGCGGACCCAGTCGACGACGCGCTTCGTGTCGTCGAACGGCAGGTCGAGGCCCATCACGATCTTGCTCGGGTCGCACCACTGGAGCGCTGTGCCAATCGCGTGGTAACCGCGATACGGCGAGCGTTGGTACCAGCCGATGATGCCCGACATGCTCATGTACAGATTCTTGTGCTTGCCGCACAACCCGATCAGCTCTTCTGTGTGGGGCCACGCCATGTGGTAACAGATGGCGCGGAGATCCGGGAAGTCGATCATAACTTGATCGAGGGTGTCCGGGTGGGTGTTCTTGCTCGGCTGGGGCACGACGTACGACATGCCCGTGTGGATCGTGAGCGTGACATCGAGCTCCTGCACCTTTTCGTAGAAGGGCCACATGCGCGGATCGTCGAGGGGTCCGTCGTCTTCGGGCATGTAAACTTTGCAGAGCTTCGCGTTGCACTCCTTGACCATGTATTCGAGTTCCCAGATCGCGTGCTTGACGCCGCGCTTGATGATCGGGCCCACCATGCATTCGAGGTACATGCGCTCGGGGTACGGTTCGATCTGGTTGATCATAAATTGGTTCGTCGAAAACGAAACCGTGCCGCCACTGATGTCCATCATGCCTTCGCGCAGAGCGAAACAAACGTCGACCTTCGCTTCGTCCATGTACTTGATCAGTTCTTCGGCGAGGGGGTGAGGCCATTCTCCAGTGAGGTCGCGGTTCGACCAGGCGCGCATCACACCGTCGACGCTGTCCCACCACCTTTGGTTGTCGGGGTAGTAAGCGACTTCGGCCAAGGTGCCGGGGTTCATGAAGTGGCATTCGGAAAGGGCGACGAAATGGTTTTCGTCTTCGGGTTTGATATCAGTCATGATGGTGAATCTCCTGGTGTTCTTGGTGCTGGCTTGGGCCCATTCCAGTGACGGGCTTACGACCTAGGTTCAACAAATGCGGAGGTGACGTCTAAAACGATGCTTAAGGCGACGACTCCGCGCCCTGAAGTAATTTCCAAACTCGCATCGGAGATGCGGGTACTTCCGTTGCTTGCACGCCCAGCGGAGCCAGAGCGTCGTTGATCGCGCACATGATCGTGGCGGGCGTGGTGTGGATCGCCCCCTCGCCACAACCATTTGCACCCAGCGGAGTAAAAGGTGAAGGCGTGACAACTTCGCCCTTGACCGCCAGGGGTACGTCGCTCGCTGTCGGCATTAAGTACGTCATGTAGTTGGTGACCAGCGGCTGACCGTCTTCGTCGTACAAGTATTCTTCGAGTAGCGCCGCGCCGACACCCTGGGCAATGCTGCCCTGGAGCTGTCCCTCGACGGTCGCCGGATTCAGTCGTGTCCCACAATCATCTACGACCCAGTAGCCGGTGATTTGGGTCGCTCCCGTTTGGCGATCGATCTCGACCGCGACGACGTGAACCGCTTGGGCCGCCGTGAGATAACTCTTCGCGCGGCCTTGCTCGTCGGCTTCGGTTCGGCCCGGAGCTGTCCACGCGTACGTGGCTTCGGGACGCGGGTCGATGTCCGGCGGCAAGAGGTCACTGCGACCGAGCATCATGCCTGCGACCGCGCCGACCGGAAGCTGTGCTTGTTCGACACCGGGGATCCCAATGATGCCGTCCTTGAGTTGCAACGCTTCGGGCGGTGATTGGAATACGCCGGCTGCCACTTTGACCATTTTTTCGCGGATGCGTTCGCAGGCGCCAAGCACAGCGCCGGTGATCGCAACACCGAGGCGACTTCCGCCCGGGCCGTAAGCGGGCGGGGCGGTCTGGGTGTCGAGACACAGCACGTTGATCTGCGACATTTCAAGTCCAAAGAAGTCGGCAACCAGCTGGGTGATGAGGGTGTACTGCCCCTGACCTTCGAGGGAGAAACCGACGCGGACGTTGACATTGCCCAGCACGTCGAACGAAACTGTCGCACCTTCGGGCTGACCGATGCCGGGCATGCCGATGATCGCGTACGCGTTCGGGTCCATGACTCCGGGCTCAATCGCGGACGCCACGCCGATCCCGACAAGTCGCCCCTCCGCGCGCGCTTTCTCCTGCTGCTCGCGAAGCCCCCTGTAGTCGGACATTTCGAGCACCTTGTCGAGCACCGCTTCATACGAACCGCTGTCGTATTCGTTGCCGCTCGGGATGGTGTACGGAAACTGGTCGGGCTGGATGAAGTTCTTGCGCCGCAACTCTGCCGGGTCGATGCCCAACTTGCGCGCGGTCATGTCCACCAAGGATTCCAGCACGTAGTTGTGCGGCGGCGGACCCATGCCGCGATACGGATGTGCGGGCACCTTGTTCGTGCATGCGAGGGTCAGGTCGTATTCCGCGGTGCCGATCGTGTAGGGCCCGGTGAAAGAGGTGAGGACCTTCGCGGCACTGATCGATCCATAGCCTTCGCCGTTCGCGCCGATGTCGTCCATCAGCTTGACGCGAAAGCCCGTGAACGTGCCGTCGGCTTTCAAGGCAAGAGACGCTTCGTAGTGCCGGTCCCAAGCTTGGCTCGCACCGGCGGTCAGGTATTCGGTGCGATCTTCGATCCACTTGACCGGCTTGCCTCCGGCCTTGCGCGACAAGATTGCGGCGATGTCGATGCCCCGGGGCAAACCCTTGCCGCCAAAACTTCCGCCATGGGGATAGGTGATCAAACGAACTTTGCTCGAAGGCAGGCCAAGCACGCCACAGCGTGCGAGTGCGGTGAACATGGGCGCCTGGATGCTCGCGCGAATGACGAGGTCGAGGCTGCGAGGGTTCCACTCGGTAATGCAACCAAACGTTTCGGTCGGGTTGGCCCCCATGCGATTCCAGCGGAAGGTCCCGTCAATCACATGGTCGGCTTCGGCGAATGCGCCATCGACGTCACCCCAGGTGAAGGTGCGCTGCATCATGATGTTGTTGCCGCGTTCTTCGAAGACCAACGGGCCGTCTTCGTTTTGCACCGCCTTGAAGGGGTCCGAGACCACCTCGATTGGTTCATAGTCGACGTCGATCAACTCGAGCGCATCTTCGGCGATGTAGCGACTCGTTGCGGCAACGGCTGCGACGGGTTCGCCAACGAAGCGAACCTTGTGTGCTGCGAGCGGTAGGTCGCCCCACCCCTCGGGCATGGTCATGGGCGGATGGCTCCACTTGACTGCGTCGTCGCCAGTGACAATGGCAATGACCCCTGGAAGCGCGAGTGCTTCTTCGATGTTGATGCTCTCGATCTTGCCGTGGGCGATCGGACTGCGAAGAATCGCGCAGTGGAGCATGCCGGGGAGGCTTACGTTGTCGATGAACTCGACTTCGCCCGTGATCAGCGCCGGGTCTTCAACCCGAGGAACCGCCTTTCCGATGAAACGCGCTTCGCTGGTCGGCAGGTCTTCGATCTTGTTCGGGATCACGGTCGCCATTGGCGTAGGAAGTCTCCGTATTAGGGCTGCTTTTGTTCGTTGGATGTTTGCTCGCGCAGAAGAGTTCCGCATCGCTCTGGGTTTGAGCTACGCGCCTGCTCCCTGCGCTTGAAGTTTCTTGATGGCGGACGTCACTGCCCGGCGAATGCCTTCGTAACCCGTGCAGCGGCAAAGCACGCCACCGATGACGTCCATGATCTGCTCTTCCGTGGGTTCCGGGTTGTCGCGAAGTAGCTCGTAAATCGCCATGACGAAGCCCGGCGTACAAAAGCCGCATTGCAGCCCGTATTCCTCAATGAACGCCTGCTGAATGGGGTGCAGCTCAGCATCGTTCGAGATGCCTTCGATCGTGACAATTTCGTGGCCATCGGCTTGCACTGCGAGGGTGAGACAAGAGCGCACCGCCATGCCATCCATCAAAATCGTGCACACACCACACACACCGTGTTCGCACCCAACATGCACGCCGCCGAGAAAAATCTCGTGGCGCAAAAAATCGGTGAGCAACATGCGGGGTTCAACGTTGGCCTCGTGGACTTGGCCGTTGATGGTCACGCGAATCTGTTTGGTCGTGCTCATAAAAATCGTTCTCCGAACCGTGCTTTCTGCGGCTTACTGCGACGCTCGCGTGCGTTCAACCGCTTCGCCCAGAGCACGTGCGCCCAGAACCGATGCCAGCTCACGGCGGTACTCAACGCTCGCATGAATGTCAGATGTTGGATCCTCGAGCCCTTCTGCGATGGTCTTACTCGCGGCTGCAAAGAGGGCTTCGCTCGGCGTTTCGCCGTTGATTGCTTCTTCGAGAGCGCGAGCGCGAATCGGCGTGGCGCCTAGAGCAAACGCCACGACCCTCGTGTTTTCGCAGTGGCCGGAAGCGTCGAGATTCAACGTCACGCCAACTCCCGCCAACGCAAAGTCTCCGTGTCGGCGAGAAAATTCCTTGAAAGACCACCCTGTGTTTGGCGTCACCGGGGGGAAGCGGACCTCAGTGAGAATCTCGCCTTCTTCAAGGTCCGTGGTGAAGTAGCTAATGAAGAAGTCGGAACTGGAAATCGTCCGCTCACCGCCGGGACCTTGGGCTTTAATCTCTGCGTCGAGGAGCATCACGACGGCGGGGTATTCGGCCGCCGGGTCCGCGTGGGCGACCGAGCCGCCGACCGTGCCTCGATTACGAATTTGCGGGTGCGCGATCATGAGCGTCGCGGCATGAACCAGAGGTTGGGAACTCGCAACAATGGGCGAAAATTCCATGCTGCGCTTCGTCGTCATCGCACCGACGACGAGGCTGCCGTTGTCTTCACGGATAAAGTCGAGCTCGTTCAGT
>JASDVE010000125.1:5009-6329 GCA_041891195.1 Myxococcota bacterium
CACAAGGAGCAGATGCTCGAGGAGACCTTCCACGAGGTCAACGAGGAGCTCTGGGCGAGCCATCCGCATGTTCATCGCGGGGACGAGACTTTGTCCCCCTGCGAGAACGTGGGATTCGATGTCTTCGTCTGCGAGGTAGCCCACGGCTTCTTCCAGGGTGGCCGGGACGACGTAGTCAAAAGGTGCCGGTTTCATCGCTGGTTGGTTTTACTCGACAGGTTCATCCGGCTTGCCCACCGATTTGCCTGTACCGAGTGATCCATTCACTGGTTGTGCCAGACGGGGAGGGGGCCGAGGGGGGCTTAAAGTTCGACGTGAAGTGTGACGCGAATTGCTTCCGAGCTGTTTCGATCCGATTTGATTTTATAATGACCGTGACTTTCCAAACCGCAAGAACATCCATTTGCCTCGTACAAGTTAGGTATAGGTGCGAATTCGAGGCGGGGCAAGCAAATGAGAGCTTCAATGAGGGCTTCGTTGAATCGAGTTTCGACATTCATTTTTCCGTGTTGAACCCGCGCCTCGCCTTTGTGGCTCACCCACCTCGATGTCGTTACTCTGGCGCTGCCACAGCGCACCCGCGGACAGTTGGAAGTGTCTCGTTCGGGCGATCATTGGAGTCAGTCATGGATCTGTTTTTTATTCTGCGCGATGCGGACGCGGCGTCGATGATCTCGACGTTTCTCACCGCGCGCGACGCCAAAAATGCCGGGCACGAAACCGCGGTGCTCGTCACCCAAGGTGCGTTGTCAGCACTCGCGGGAGGGAGCATCGGCTGGCCGCGTGCACTGTCCGGTCCACCCATGCGGCTCGCTCTCGCGAAAGCGGGCATGGGCCTTGGCCTGCCCATCTCGGGAGGGGGCGCAGCCAAGGCCCTCGATCCCAAAGCGCTGTCTTTACAAGTCAGCGAGGCGGGGGTCCGTTTGCTCGCATGTCCAACTTGGACCGCGCTGCTTGGGATCGAAGATGCGTTGCCCAAGGGAATCGAACCGACAAGCCCCGAAGCCGTCACAAAGTATTTGACGAACGCGGGGCAAGTGATCGGAAGTCTTTAAAAAGTGCCCGTCCAAGCGCGACTTTGGAGTACAGCATGAGTTTTAGTGAATGGCAGCGCGTCGAAGGTGAAGGCCTCGACTTCGAAGAAATTATTTTTGAAAAAAAGAAACACAGCGAACTCGGTGCTTCGATCGCACGGATTACGATCGACAAACCGGACGCGATGAACGTGATGACCGTCGGCACGGTAGAAGAAATGTTTCGCGCCTTTTACGACGCGAACCACGACACCAACGTCGGTGTGATCATCGTGGCGGGTAGCGG
>JASDVE010000126.1:0-6309 GCA_041891195.1 Myxococcota bacterium
CAGCCCGTTCGAAGTGAAGAGCCGTGAAGACAAGCCGACCAAGAGCAAGCCGACTGCTCCGTTTATTACGTCTACCCTGCAGCAGGCTGCGAGCACGCGACTGAGCTTCAGCGTGAAGAAGACGATGATGTTGGCGCAGCGCCTATACGAAGCCGGTCACATTACCTACATGCGGACCGACTCGACAAACCTGAGTGCCGAAGCGGTCGGGCATTGTCGCGACTACATCGGGTCGAAGTTTGGTGATCGCTACTTGCCCGAAGCCCCACTTAGCTACAGCTCGAAAGAAGGCGCGCAGGAAGCCCATGAGGCGATCCGTCCTTCGGACGTCTACTTGCATCCCTCGGATGTCACGGGGCTCGAGCGCGATCAAGAGCGTCTATATGAATTGATCTGGCGCCAGTACGTGGCGTGCCAAATGCCGGCCGCAGAGTATTTGAGCACGAGTCTTGCGGTGGAGTCCGGCGACTTTGAACTCCGCATCCGTGGCCGCATTCTGGTTTTTGATGGCTATACGAAGGTAATGCCGCCGACGTCGAAAAAGAAAGAAGACGTGGCGCTGCCCGACGTTGCCGTAGGCGCGATCCTCGACCTGCAGCAGCTCGACCCTTCTCAGCACTTCACCAAGCCCCCGGCACGATTTACCGAAGCCAGTTTGGTGCGCGAACTCGAAAAGCGTGGGATCGGCCGTCCGTCGACTTACGCGTCTATTATTTCGACGATTCAAGACCGTGGCTATGCCCGAGTTGAAGCCCGCCGCTTCTTTGCTGAAAAGATGGGCGACATCGTGACGGAGCGCCTGGTCGAGAACTTCGGCGACTTGATGGACTTTGGTTTTACCGCGCAGATGGAAAAAACCCTCGACGAAGTCGCGGAGGGCAACTCCGACTGGAAAGCAACACTCGACATATTCTATAAGACATTCAAGAAAAACGTTGAAGTCGCCAAGGGTGAGAAGGGTGGCATGCGGCAGAACGATCCCACGGACATTTCTGTCGCTTGTCCCAAGTGTGGTCGCGGGATGCAGATTCGTACAGCCAGCACGGGAGTCTTCCTAGGTTGCTCGGGGTACGGTTTGCCTCCGAAGGAGCGCTGCAAGTCGACGATCAACCTGGTGCGCGGCGACGACGTGATGAGCGCCGACGAAGCCGAGGACGAAGAGTCCGAGGCGCGACTGTTGCTCGAGCGTCGACGTTGCCCCAAGTGCAAGACCTCGATGAGCAACTACCTGATCGACGAAGACCGCAAACTCCACGTTTGCGGCAACAATCCTGACTGCGTGGGATACGAAATTGAAGAAGGGAAGTTCGTCATCAAGGGGTACGACGGCCCGTCTCTCGAATGCGACAAATGCGGCGACGAAATGCAGCTCAAGAGCGGTCGCTTCGGCAAGTACTTCGGTTGCATGGCGGAAGAGTGCAAAAATACGCGCAAACTATTGCGCAGCGGAGAGCCGGCGCCGCCCAAGGTCGATCCGATCCCAATGCCCGACTTGGCGTGTGAAAAGTGCGACGACTTCTACTTGCTTCGCGATGGCGCGGCCGGGGTGTTTCTCGCTGCCAGCCAGTTCCCAAAGCACCGTGAAACCCGTGCGCCTCTCGTCACCGAGATCCTTCCGGTGAAGGATCAACTCGACGAAAAGTACCGTTTTCTCGCGGACGCCCCGACCCATGATCCCGACGGCAATGCCGCGGTCGTTCGCTTCTTGCGCAAGACCAAAGAGCAGTACGTGATGACCGAAATCGAAAAGAAGGCGACGGGTTGGCGCGCGGTTTACAACGACGGAAAGTGGGTCGAAGAGCTCGCCGCCAAGCCGGCCAAGAAGAAGTCGGCTGCCAAGAAAAAGGCCGCAAAAAAGAAACCTGCTGCGAAGAAGAAGGCTGCGAGCAAAAAGAAATCGGCAGCCAAGAAGTAAGCCGGAACAAAATGGAAAGCCGCGAGCAAGAAACCTTCGTCAGGCGACTGACCCCAGCTATCTTTGCCTCGAGGTTTTCCCATGACGCAAACGGCATCCGGCGCGCTTCTCATTTCTGCGCTTCGCGCTTTACCCAAGAACGCATTGTCCCGACTTGCTGGCCGCTTTGTTTCGCTGCGCCTGCCGCAGCCCGTGCAGCGCTGGCAAATTTTGTTGGCTGCCTGGTGGTTTGGCATCAACTTGGGCGAAGTGCGTGACCCGCTCGAATCCTTTACGTGCTTTCAGGACTTCTTCGTTCGAGCGCTTAGGCCCGGGGTGCGCCCCCTGGCCCAGGACCCCAACGCCATCGCTTCTCCATGTGATGGGGCATGGGGAGAAGCGGGCGTTGTCGTAGGCGGCCAGCTTGTACAGGTCAAAGGCCAGGGCTATTCGCTGGGCGCGCTGCTTGGTAGCGATGCGGACGCAAAGCGATTTGAAGGCGGGTGCTTCGCGACCCTCTATTTGTCTCCCGCGGACTATCACCGTTTTCACGCACCGTGCGACGTCAGGATATCGAAGGCGCGCTATCTGGAAGGAACGCTTTGGCCCGTGAATGGGGCAGGGCTCGCGGGGATCGACGGTTTGTTCGCTCAGAACGAGCGGGTCGCCGCGTTCATGGACCTCACAGGCAGAGAGATTTTCGACGGGGCATGCATCGTCGCAGTCGGTGCAACGATGGTGGGAAAGGTGAAGGTCGAATTCGACTCGCTCACGACCAACGTGAAGGGCGCTCCCAGCGAACTTCGCGAGTATTCGGACTCACCCGACGGAGGCCGCGCCCCGCGCTTCTCTACGGGGGCAGAATGGGGACGCTTCGAGTTTGGCTCAACGTTGGTGGTACTGATTTCCGGGGATTCGGGCGAACTCGACATTCAGCCGGTGGGCACAAAGGTCAAGATGGGCGAACGCATCGGGACCCTGCGCGGAGTCAAGGCCTAGGAGGTTGCGCGTCAGAAGGCATGTAAACGCCAACGGTCGCTACATGTTCAGCGCGAGCTTGGCGACCTCGGACATCATGTCTGGTGTCCACGGCGGATCCCAGACCAGGTCGAGATGGACATCACCGACGCCTTCGACACTGCGCACCTTGGTTTCAACTTCGGGTGGCAGTGTCTCGGCTACAGGACACATCGGAGAAGTAAGCGTCATGACGACGTCGACCGGGTACTCGGAGTTGTCATCTACGTCTTTGATCTCGACGCGGTAAATTAAGCCCATCTCGTAAATATCGACGGGGATCTCCGGGTCGTAGACGGTCTTCAGGGTTTCAACGATTCGCTCGCGAACGGCTTCCGTCGCGGCATCGCCGCCCGTGGTGGGGGGTGCTTCTACGTTGTCGGTCCCTTCACTCATGGTGGGTTCCCTTGATGTGTTGGTGTCGGTTTTGAAGTTGAGGTTCCCCGGTTGAACACCGGGTGTAATAATTGCGTTACTCGGTCGTTGTCGTTGATTCGCCGCCGGCGAGTGCGGCTTCCATCGTGTGCCAGGAAAGCGTTGCGCACTTCACCCGCGCCGGGAATTGTCGCACACCTCCGAAGACGGCCAGCTTGCCGAGATCGTCGGTGTCCGATTCTTCATTCGGATTCCCGGTCAACATTTCGTGAAAACGTTCCTTGGTCGCAAGGATTTCATTCTTCGTCTTGCCCCGCGCGAATTCGGTCATGAGGGATGCGGACGCAGTGGAGATCGCGCAGCCCATGCCGTTGAAGCGAAGGTCGGTCACGCGCTCGTCAGCATCGAGCTTGAGTTCGAGCGTGAGTTTGTCTCCGCACAACGGGTTGTGTCCATCCGCACTTCGGTCGTGGTTCTCGAGACTGCCGAAGTTTCGGGGCGCCTTGTTATGGTCGAGGATCACTGTCTGATATAGGTCGCGCAGATCGTCCATTAGCCGAACAACTCCAATACCGAATGAATGCCTTGTTCCAGGACGTCGATGTCCCGCTTTGTGTTGTAAAACGCAAACGACGCGCGCGCCGTTGCGGGGATGCCGTAGCGTTCCATCACCGGTTGGGCGCAATGATGTCCCGCGCGAATCGCGACCCCGTGTTGGTCGAGGATGCTCCCGATGTCGTGGGGGTGCGCCCCTTCGATCAAAAAGGAAATGACTGCAGCCTTGTCCGGTGCGGTTCCAATAATGCGGACCGCATCGATCGCGCTCAGCTTTTCGGTCGCGTAAAGCAGTAGCTCATGCTCCCACGCCGCGATGGCGTCCATGCCGACATGGGCCAGGTAGTCGACCGCGACTCCGAGCCCAATCACACCTGCGATGTCTGGTGTCCCAGCCTCAAAGCGCGCTGGCACGTCGGCGTACGTCGTCTTTGCGAAGCTTACGGTGTGGATCATGGATCCACCGCCCTGGTACGGCGGCATCGCGTCGAGCAAGTCGAGTTTGCCGTACAAGAAACCAACGCCGCTGGGGCCAAAGACCTTGTGTCCAGAAACCGCATAGAAGTCGCAGTCGAGTTCTTGGACGTCGATCGCGAGATGAGGCGCGGCTTGCGCACCATCGATCAACACGGGGGCACCCTGTGCGTGCGCGGCCGCGATCATTTCGCGAATTGGGTTGATGGTGCCAAGGGCGTTGGACACGTGGCCAAGCGCTACTAGCTTGGTGCGTTCACTCAGAAGAGCTTCGAATGCACCTTCCTGAAGGCTGCCGTCTTCTTCGAGGGGCACGACCACGAGCTTGGAGCCTGTCTCTTCGCAGAGCATTTGCCACGGCACGATGTTGGCGTGATGCTCCATTTCGGTGATCAAGATCTCATCGTCACGCTTGAGGTGCTTGCGTCCCCACGTCTGCGCGACGAGGTTGATTGACTCTGTCGCATTGCGGGTGATGATGATCTCGCGTGGGTTGGCGGCGTTGATGAAGCGTGCGAGTTTACCCCGGGCCTTTTCGAATTCGAAGGTTGCGACTTCAGACAGCTGATAGACCCCGCGGTGAATGCTCGCGTATTCGTCGCGGTAGAAACTCGCCATGCGGTCGATGACGGCTTGGGGCTTCTGCGCGCTTGCAGCGCTGTCGAGAAACACCAGGGGCTTGCCGCGCATCGTCTGTTCGAAGATGGGGAAGTCCCGACGAATCGCTTCTACGTTGAACGCGGCCTTGTTTGTCTCTTCGGTCATGACACTCCTCCCGCGTCGAATAGCGCTTCGAGTTGGGTCGTGACGAGCCCTGCGGCCCAGGCGCGGATGTCGGGGTTGGCGATACTTTGGGTGACTTGCGAAGCGAAGCCCATGGTCAAGAGCACGCGGGCCGCAGCAGTGTTGAGCCCGCGCGCGCGCAAGAAGAACAGCGCATCGGCGTCCAGCTGGCCAATGCTTGAACCGTGGTTGCACTGCACATCGTCGGCATAGATTTCGAGCTGAGGCTTGGTGTCGACTTCCGCGGTACGCGCAAGCAAGAGGTTTCGGTTTTGTTGCGTAGCGGCGGTTCGCTGGGCGTCGGGGCGGACGAGAACGCGGCCGCGGAAAACACCGCGCGATCGTTCGGCCATGATGCCTTTGTAGTGCTCGTGACTCGTGCAGTCGGGAACCGCGTGGTCGACAAGCGTGTGGTTGTCGACGATCTGGCTACCCGTTGCCAAGTACAAACCGTTTAGTGAGCACTCCGAATGCTCTTCGGCGAGAACGATCTGCAGGTCGTTGCGCAGGATGGCTCCACCCAAGTTGACCGTGTGCATGCCGAAACGGCTGTTGCGGTGCTGACGCACGCACTGCTTGGCGATGTGATAGGTCGCATCGGACTCACGTTGTACCAGCACCACATCGAGGGACGAATCGGCCTCGGTCACGATCTCGCTGACGGCGCAGGTCAAGGCGGTGTTGTCCGAAAGTGAGATGTGGTCTTGAACGACGAGACCCTGACTCCCGGCCTTCGCAACGATCGTGAGCCGCGGCAGTGACGCGACCGGCGCTGTATCGCCTCGGGAAACGAAAATGAGATGAACTGGGGTCGCTGCGTTGTCGCCACGCTGAAATGTGATGACCGCACCGTCTTGGGCAAACGCGGTGTTGAAAGCAGCGAAGCCATCGTCCTTCGAGTTTGCGAGGGTGCCGTAGATCGTCGCTGCCGTGTTGGCCGATGCAGCCTCAGTCTCGCCAACGCGCGCGAGGGTTTCGAACTGGATCTCGGCAGAGTCGACAATGTCCGAAAGTTCAGCGCTGTAGTGGCCGTCGACGAACACAACCCGGCTGCCCCCGACGCTTTCGAAGGAAAGCGCGTCGAGCTCGACGTCGCCGCGGACCTCCGCGACCGCACCGCGCGCCGCGCCGCGAAAGAGAGGGAGCGACGCACGCTCGCCGCCGCCGTCGCCGCCGCGCGAGTGGCGCGCGAGGCGGGGCTGCACAGCTGA
>JASDVE010000127.1:0-6282 GCA_041891195.1 Myxococcota bacterium
CAGAGCATCGCGATTAACAAACGATGCGTGGCAATTGCGACCAACGGCACCAGCACCACAAAGACGGGAAGCAGCAACCGATCCTGGAACGCGAAATATGAACCGGTGACGACGAGAGAAAACAAAATAAAGAAACCCGCCACAGAAGGCGACGCGATCAACCCGTAGAGAAACAGTGCAAATACCACTGTACTGATCGCGACGTTGCCCAAGGTCGGTGTCTTCTCTTGCAAGCGTGTCGCAACGGCAGCGATAATCTCGTTGCAGCGCGTGAGAATCCGCGTCCCCCAATCGCTAGCGCTGACGAACGGACTGCTTGGGTCGCCAAAGTCGTAGTGAAACAAAGCCGTCGAGTAAGAATAGTTGAGTAACTGGTCCGCCGGTGGGGCTGCGACGGCCACTTGGTTGCGAAGGCCCCATGGCGCAAGCAGTACAAGGGTCGTGATCAACAAGGGCGCCACTTGCCTCAACGCGAACTGCGCGTGGCTGGTTGTTAAATTGGGACTTCGAACGTGGCGCAGCGTGCGCTCGACCAGGATCGCGGGAATCACCATCACACCCAACACCCGCACGTACGCCGACGCGGCGATGCAAACTCCCAAAGCAATCTCGTTCGCCAAGCTCGGGTTCCGCTCGCTGTTGCGAGCGAGCAACAACGAAGCCAGAACGAAGAACACGCCCGGGATGTCAGACATCACTTGATTGCACAGTGTCAAAAAAACGGGGTTGGTTCCCACCGTCACGCAGACCAAGAGTGCGAGCCCCCCGCCGAGCCGTGGACGAACCCATACATATAGAAGGACGAGCGATGCGCAGCCGAAGCTTGCGACGAACAAGTTCATCAGATGAAAGTTCGTCCCAGCAACCTGCAGCACAGGTGCAATAAGGAGGGAGAAGCCCGGGGGACGCAAATGAAATGGCGTGCCGAGATAGGTGTAGCCCTCGCCCGCCAAGAGTGATCGCGCCGTTGAAATGTAGATCGACCCGTCGATCATGGGGTCATACCAGGGGTGAACGAGCCAAACGAGAGCCGCAAGCAAAGCCAAAACCAGCACCGCCAAGCCCGCGAAGTCGGCTTGCGACCAGGGCTGTGCGTCACACTGGGCTTCATGATCGACGAGACGCTGCCCCTCATCGCCGATCGGTTTTCGTTGCACGTCCAACTCCCGCACCCCCAACTTGAAGCCCCAATTCTAGCAGCGTCCACAAACCGCGACCCGGTTTGACTTGGCGGCCGCTGAACGAGTGTCGCGGGTTTCGCGCCATGCTAGCTTGACCCAATGAGCGGACCCCGCGTGCGTATGAGTCTCGGTTTTGGGTTCGCGCTGCTTGCGCTTGGCGCACTTTCGACGGCGTGCACGAGCGAGCGCGAATCAAGTCCAGTACTGAAGCCGAGAGCGACCGAGACGCTCGCCTCCACGCAGCCGATGAACCTTGTCATGATTGGCCTCGACACCCTTCGCGCTGACCACGTTGGCCTTTATGGGTACGAGCGACCGACGACCCCCAACCTCGACCGCTTCGCGGAGGCATCCGTGGTGTTTGAGCGCGCCTACTCGCAAGCGAGTTCCACACGCCCATCCCATCAGTCGATGTTCCAGTCTCGCCCCCCGTCCGCCGCCGCGGCGAACTACCTCGCACTGGCCGAAGTTCTTTTGGAGAACGGTTTTCGAACAGCGGCGTTTACAGGCGGCGGCAATATTTCTAGCCGTCTCGGTTTTGCGCGGGGGTTCGAACGCTACGAAGAACGCGACACCGGGCTGGCCGGGACGCTCCCGATGGCGGCGGCGTGGATGCGTGAGCATCGCGATGAACGCTTCTTTCTTTTTTTGCACACCTACGACATCCACCTCCCCTACGACCCACCCGAACCCTACGCGTCCATGTTCTCTGAGAACTACGAGGGCGTCGTTACGGGCCCGGAAACCCGGAGCCTGCTGCGACGCGTTCGAGAACTGGACGGCTTCGAAGGAAAGTCCTTCGATCTTGAAACCAACGACCGGAAACGTGTTGTCGCCCTCTACGATGGCGGGATCCGTTATGCCGACAATCAGCTTGCGCACCTGTTTCGCCTAGCCGAAGAACTCGACTTGTACCGCGACACCGTGTTCGTATTCTTTTCCGATCACGGTGAAGAGTTTTGGGACCACGGAACGACGATCCATTCTCATTCCCTCTACCAAGAACAGCTTCACGTTCCACTGATCTTGCGCACGCCGAAGCGCGATTCGAAACGCATAGCGGACCGCGTCCCATTGATGGATCTGTCCCCAACTTTGCTCGAACTCCTCGCGCTCCCGGTGCCGAGCGCATTTGAGGGCAAGAGCCTCGTGGGCCTCATTGACGGACGTGACACGGGCGACCGCATCGCCATCGCAGAACAGCGCGCACTCAAGAGTTGGTTCGAGTACCCATGGAAGTTCATTCGCAGCACCGACACCGGGCGCGTCGAACTCTACAATCTTGAGGAGGACCCGCTCGAACAGAACAACGTGGCCGGCACGCACCCCGACATTGCGATAAAGCTAAGTGACCGGCTAAACGCCCGGCTTGCAGAAGGCAGCGACGATGCCGTGCCCGAGCTCGAACCCGGTATCGTCGACCCCGAACACCTCGAAAGGCTTCGCGCCCTGGGATACATCGAATGAATCGGGCCGCAATCATAATCGCTTCGCTCGCAGTCGCGGCCCTACTCTGTTCGTGCGACGGCGAACCTGCGCCGCGAGGCGTGCGCGTGGTTCTCATTACCCTCGACACCTTGCGCTACGACCGATTCGAACCGCAACCCGGCAAGGCGAGCAACATGCCGCTCACCTACGCACACGCGGAGCGCGGCGTGATCTTCGATCGCTACTACAGCGTGTCGTCCGTAACCCAACCCGCCCATGCGACGATGTTCACAGGTTTGCAGCCATGGGAACACGGAATTACGCGCAACGGGATCGCCTTACCGGAGTCGATTCCAACCGTCACTGAGACGATGAAAGCGAATGGCTTTGAGACCCGTGCCGTCGTGGCTTCGTATCCACTCACCAAGCGCTTCGGTTTTGCGCGCGGGTTCACCGGTTGGACCGAAGACTTCAGCCACAACCTGTCGTCGAACAAACGTCTCTGGGAAGATCATTGGAAAATCGAGTCGGGAGAGTTCTTCGAAGTTGGCGACGCAATCAGTGCGTCTGCACTCGACGAAATCAACGCAGCATCGGCGACAAAACAATTTTTCTGGTTTCACTACTTTGATCCCCACGCCCCGTATGGCGCTGCAAGTCGAGCTGGGTCCGTTCGCAAACGAGACATCATGGCCGAACTTCCAAACGGCCGTGCGTCGGTGGATCGCGTCCTCGGTGAAGCCGTTGCGCTGTACGACAAAGACGTTGCGTTCTTGGACAATGCGCTCAACCGCGTCCTCGAGCGGCTGAGGCAAGACGAGGCGCGATTCGAAACGCACATCATCGTCGTATCCGATCACGGAGAAAGCCTCGGCGAAGATGACTCTGTAGGACACGGAGCCCGGCTCACCGACGCCGAACTACACGTTCCAGCATTTGTCATTTCACCACGTGTATCGCCGGGGGCCGACCACGAGGTCGTCGCTTCGATCGACATTGCACCAACACTCCTTTCCCTTGCTGGTGTCGAGATGGAGAGCGCAGCATTTGAAGGCCGCGACCTCACGCAGCCACGCAATGACGACGCCGAATCCCCTTTGCGCGCTTTCGCGATCCGCCGAACGTTCCAGGATACCGGCAAGATCGAGCAACGACTCGACGGGATCGACTATCCAATCGAAGGTCTTCTCTTCGGTGCTGTTGATGAGAACGGCGTCATTCACCGCGGGAACGAGTCGGGCTTGCAGCCCGACCCCACCCGCGTCGCGCAGACCCACCGCGATGAGATCATTTCCAACTTCAGCGACTTCACGCGCGACTTCGAACGCACAACACCCGCGCAATTGATCGCCCCCGAAGATCGACGTGCACTCGAGGCTCTCGGCTACGTGCAGTAAACGAGATGTCGGTTTCGTTCTCAATGGCTTAGCGGGCACGGCGGTTACGCTGGCCGACACGCCATTAAGCTATGGTTTCGGCCCCCGACCAACCGATGCTCGACAAGGGAAATCTCAGGTGGGCACCGGCGCGCAATCATCTCTGGCACAAGAAGACAATGCTGACGAAGCGTCTGCACGTGAGCCCGTCGACCTTTCGACCTTCGCTCTGTTGTCCCGGATGCTGCGCTTCGCTCGGCCGTATGTCGGCACCATCATCTTCTGCGTTGCACTGACTCTGGTCTTCTCGGGCGGGCGCTATGCCCGAGCCTGGTTGATGCAGCCCCTCTTAGACGAGGTGCTCCTTCCGGCGCACGCCCTCACATCAGAGAACGTCGACATTTCGTGGTCGGGCTTCAACCCCGAGACTTCCGCCACGGTACTTTCGGGCCTTTCAACTCCGTCGAACAACCCTAAACAGTCACTTGAAACGACGCCCAACATCATTGTGGCGAACCTTCGTTTCATCCTGCTCGCAGCGCTTGCACTCGCCCTGGTTTCCCCGGTCGTTCTATTCCTTCGTCTGTACCTGCTTTCTTTCGTCCTCGGCCGGGTCTCGATTGACATCAAAAACACCCTGACGGCAAAGCTCTTGCGGCTTCCCCTCGGATTCCACCGCGCCAAACACAGCGGCGAAACACTGAACCGCGCACTCAACGACGCAACCACGAGCGAAGGTGCACTGAAGCTTGTGTTTGGAGATTTCCTCCAAGCTGGTGCCATGGTTGTCGGCGGCACCGTCACGCTTTTTTTCATTTCATGGCAGCTCACGTTGGTCGCGCTGCTCAGCGCACCCGCAGTCATTGGAACTGTGGCTTGGTTCGCGCGCCGCATTCGCAACAGCGCACGACGGCGTCAGGAACAACTCGGGGAAGTCACCCAGCGCCTCGTCGACATTCTTGCCGGCATCAAGGTTATCAAAGCCTTTGGCGGAGAAATGATCGAAGAGAAAGCCTTCAAGCGTGAAGCCGACCGATTGTTTCGTCGGGACATGAAAGTCGTAAAAAACCGCGTCCTGTCGCGAAGCCTCGTAGACTTATTCACCGGAATCACGGGCATCGTCATGCTGGGTCTAGGGGCGTGGCTCGTGATGCGGGGCATGTGGGGCATCACGCCGGGAGCAGTCGCGGCTTTTGCAACCGTTCTTGCGACGACCTATCGACCACTCAAGACCCTTTCCCGGGGCTGGTCGAAACTCAACGAGGCCCTCGCGTCCGCCGAGCGATTCTTCGAAACCCTCGACATGGATGCCGAGCACGCAGACCGCCAAGACGCGGTCGCGATCGACGACGTCCGCGAGTCGATTGTATTTCGCGACCTGAGCTTTCAGTATGGGTGTGCCAGCGCCGGCGAACTCGTGCTGAACAACATCAACCTCACGGTTCGCGCGGGCGAAGTTATTGCACTGGTGGGCCGCAGCGGCGAGGGCAAGACAACCCTCGTCGACCTCTTGATGCGCTTCCATGAACCGAGCCACGGTGCCGTCGAAGTCGACGGTCGCGACATTCGCGATATTCGCCGCGAATCCTTGATGGCGCAGATGGCCCTCGTGAGCCAAGAACCCTTCCTCTTCGACACGACGATCCTCGAAAACATTCGTTACGCGAAACCGAATGCCAGCAACGAAGACGTCATGCAGGCAGCCGCGGTCGCTCGAGTCGACGAGTTCGTAGACCAACTGCCCGAGGCCTACGAGACCGAAGTGGGTGAGTTTGGCATGCGGTTGTCGGGAGGCCAACGTCAGCGGATTACGATTGCTCGCGCACTGCTGAAGAACCCAGCGGTCATGGTCTTCGATGAAGCCACCAGCGCACTTGATGCCAAGACAGAGCAGACGGTGCAAGACGCCATCGACTCGCTTCGGGGTAACCGAACCCTATTTATCGTGGCCCACCGTCTCTCGACCATTCGCCGAGCGGACCGCATCGTCGTAATGGAGCGCGGACAGATCGCCCAACTTGGCACACACGACGAGCTGGTGAATCAGCCTGGGCTGTACCGCGAACTCGTTGGACTGCAGAGCGACGACACCGCGAGCTAGAATCGCGTTCGAATCTACCTCATTCGTATTACGAAACGAAAGTCGCACCAAGTAAGCCTCCTCGCCCTCCTTCCCCCTTGCTCTCGCTAGCTTGGGCGTGCACAGTAATTGACTACTCAATCGACGCTTTTTGCGTGAGATCGTTTTGGAACTTTTCACTGGCGCGGTTCGGCGCATCTGCGCACAAGCACTCACA
>JASDVE010000128.1:0-6279 GCA_041891195.1 Myxococcota bacterium
CACGACACGAACCTCACCGAGCGGCGTCGTGTCATACCCGGTGAGCACATGAAACAAATCGTGCAACTGAAAGCCCCGCTCAGCCAGATGACCCACGTCGTCACCACGCTTTTGGTGTGCTTCGATGAACGCCGACTCGCGAAGCAGGTTGACATCGAGCTCGTTCAAAGTGAGGTAGCGCTCAAATTCCTTACCCAGTGTGCCGTCGGGCAGGCCAGCCAGATACGCAACGTCGGGTGCCGGACTCAGGTAGCGGTCCTTCAACATCTCGTCCGCACCCGGACTCGCGAGTGCCATGTCATCGAACGCTTTGAGCGCGTCTTCGTCTCCCACGCGCATGAACGTATGAGCGAGGGGCACAGACGCGCGCGGGTCCCAACTTGCAAGAGACTCAAGCAGTCCTGAGATGAGTTCCGGGTCGAGATCAGGGGATGTGGGGTGCGACACGTTTAAACCTCTCTGTACATGCTGAATGAAATATGCTGGAGGTAGCGCGATGGGCGGCCGAACCGGATGTAACAGCGCAAGAATTCTGCGCGACAGAGGGCACACGTGCCATAAGGCCGATCCAATGCCGCTGACTGCATTACGAAAGCTAACTGCAGCAAGACGGTACAGTGAAGATTCGGGCTCCGCTATCGAGTCGTAAAGCATGCTGCGCGAGTAAGCGCTCGTCGCACACTTCGTTTGTGAACGAGATCAATTTGTCAAAGAGTGCGTCGCGGTACTCGGAACGATTTTGATCGTGGCGTTCAGCGATGGCGTCGGTTGCAAATCGTAGCTCTTGCGTGTCGGGCATCACGGCTACCGGATTCCGAGCATCACGACGGCGCACTGCGCCACGGTAATCCAGAGCACAATCCAACCTTCGCAACATCCACGAGAACGTCGGATTCGGCGATCGCCAAGCCAAGACCGGAAGTTGCGAAGAATGCGACCGCGGCCAGTACGTCTGTGTAGTTGACCATCCGGTTGGCGAGAGCTTACGTTTATCCGCTGTCTTCAGACACACTGGAATTGTGCAGAACGCCGCGGCGCGGGGCGACCGCCAATGACTTGGACATGAAGTCCTCAAACGCCGCCCTTTTCGATCGAGCCAAGAGGGCGTTGGTGACCTGCTCGGGCATCCAGGCCGAAGGCGGGGCTTTTGTATAAAAGGTTTGATCATGCCGGTATCGGTAAAGCCCGGAACCAATAGATGAGCCGTCCCCCATGAATGACACCCTATAGCTTCACGCCGAAGACGCGCGACCAGCCCTTCTGTTGCGTGGGATGAGACATTCAAATCTCTCCGATGCAATGAGGGCCGTGAGTCTGCGAAAATGAAGTCTCACAATTGCACGAAGTCGGTTCGTTACCCGATTTTGAATTCAACCCATGCCAGCAGCATGTAGTACATCATCGGAATGCCGAGCAGCGGTGAGTCTATGCGGTCGAGCACCCCGCCCATCCCCGGCAGTAGATCTCCGGTGTCTTTGACTTTTGCATCGCGCTTCAGAAGCGATTCAACGAGATCGCCAACGATCCCAACAACCGCGAGGATCGGCGCGAACCCTATCGCGAGCGCCCATGGAAAAGCGGCGGAGTAATTCGGCAGCGCGTAGTCATACAAGCCCTTGATCGCAGCGCCAACGCAAATGCTGAGCAACAAGCCACCAATCGCGCCTTCAACGCTCTTGTTCGGGCTGATGCGCGGCGCCAGCTTTCGCTTGCCGTAGGCGCGCCCCGCAAAGTATGCGCCGGCGTCGCAGGCGACCAGTACCGCGAGGGTATACGTCATAAAGAAGGCACCGGTCTCAGGCACGATCTTCAGCCATTCGACATCAAACGCGTCATAGCGCGAAATAAGAGAGTCATAGAAGAAGCGCAGCACAATCGCGTGCGAAAGAAGCCATGCGACGTAGAAGACGCCGAAGTATGTACCCGAAATACTCGCGAGCGACTCGGTCAGATCTTTCTTGCCAAGCTGGGCAATCATGAAGACCAGCAAAGACGCCGTCATGAGCAAGGTCGTGTGGTACTCGGTGCCGAAGTATGCGATCAGCGAAACCGCGAGTCCAAAGCAGAGCCCCAACCCAACGAGCGGCTGCGCGCCCTTGTCTTCGATCAGCCCGTAGAACTCTCGCAGGGCGATCAAAATAAACGCGATCACAACACCGAGGTATATGAGGCCGCCGATGTGGACCACGTACAATACGGTCGGGATCAAGATCGCCGACGAAACCAAGCGAAGCATTAATTCGCTGGACTTGGACTTCTTCGATTCGGGGAGTGGCGTTGCGGGCTGTGGGTGTGCGGGTTCTGAAGCGGCCGATGCAGGTGGCGCGTCTGTTGTGTTACTCGGTTCGCCGCCGTTCACTTCGGTCATGCTTGCCCCCTGCCCTATTCCCGCCCGGTATGACCAAAGCCGCCTTCGCCGCGTTCAGTTTCGTCCAGGTCTTCGACCTCGCAGAACTCGCTCGTCACAACCGGTGCGATCACGAGTTGGGCGATGCGGTCTCCACGTTTGATCACGAAGGGCTCGGTTCCTGCATTGAGCAGAATGACCTTCACTTCTCCGCGATAGTCCGCGTCAATGGTACCCGGAGAATTCGGAACCACGATGCCGTTTCGCAGGGCAAGACCACTTCGCGGTCGAACCTGTCCCTCAAAACCAGCCGGAATGGCAAGCATGAAGCCGGTGGGCACGATGTCTCGCCCGCCCGGTGCAATTGTGATTTTGCCCTCGATCGCGGCTGCCAGGTCAACGCCGGCGGAACCGGGCGTGGCCAAACTCGGCAGCTCTAGTCCTTCGGCATGCGGCAATCGCTTCAAACGAACACGAGCCGCCGGCGCTTGCGCACCGACGGCTCGATGATCGTTCGACTCGCGAGAGTCGCTCACAATCTGACCTTTGGAAGTGCGCGTACCTTCCTCAGTCATATGTGTTTATTCCTCGCGTGCTGCCAGGTCGGCCAGCGCTTCCTTGCGCGAAAGCCTGATGCGACCAGCGGGGTCGATGTCGATGCACTTGGCGAGCACCTCGTCTCCCTCGTTGAGCACGTCCGTCACATTGTCGACGCGACCCGCGGCGAGATGGCTGATATGAATCAAGCCGTCCGTGCCGGGGAAAATCTCGGCAAAGGCGCCGAAGTCTGCAATGCGCTTCACCTTGGCGAGATAGACCCGACCGATTTCCGCTTCCTGGGTGAGTTCTTCCACCATGCTCATCGCGACCTTGACCGCGTCGGCGTTCGGTCCAAAGACCGAGCAGCGTCCGCTGTCGTCGACGTCGATCTTCGCACCCGTCGTTTCCTGAATGGCGCGGATCACCTTGCCACCAGGCCCGATGATGTCGCGAATGCGGTCGGGCTTCACGAACAAGACCTCAAGACGCGGTGCAAAGTCATGCAGCTCGCCACGGGGCTTCAAGCCATGGAGCTCGGCTTCGGTGTCCTTGTTCATGCAGTCCAGGATGTGCAATCGGCCTTCACGTGCCTGAGCGAGTGCCTTTTCCAGGATGTCCCAATTGATCTCTTTGACCTTGATGTCCATCTGCAAGGCCGTGATGCCTTCGTTCGAACCGGCAACCTTGAAGTCCATGTCGCCGAGATGATCCTCGTCGCCAAGAATGTCCGACAACACCACGGTGCGTGAGCCGTCCGTGATCAAGCCCATCGCGATACCCGCGACCGGTGACTTGAGCGGAACGCCTGCATCGAGGAGGGAAAGCGTCGAACCGCAGACTGCCGCCATCGAAGACGAGCCGTTGGACTCGAGGGTCTCACTGACCACACGAATCGTGTACGGGAAATCTTCGTGCTCGGGGAGCACCGGCGTAATGGCCCGTTCGGCCAGCGTGCCGTGTCCAACTTCGCGACGTCCAGGGCCGCGCAACGGTCGCGCTTCGCCCACGGAGAATGCCGGGAAGTTGTAGTGCAACATGAAGGTCTTTTTGAAGCGGCCACCCATGCCGTCGATCGTCTGCTCGTCGAAGCCACTGCCCAACGTGGTGGTCACCATCGCCTGGGTTTCGCCACGAGTAAAGAGCGCGACACCGTGGGGTCGCGGAACGACGCGAACGTCGGATGCGATCTGTCGGATATCACTCGGGCCACGACCGTCAATGCGCTGGTTGCTCGCCATCACGCGCTCGCGCACGATCTCGGCACCGAGATCGTGAAGGATGTCCTTCGCGTTCCGGGTCAGGCTCTTCAAACCATTGGCGCGACTTTCGTAGTCTCCGAGAGACTTAATCTCGACCGGCGCCTTAGTGTATTCGTCGACGTATTCCTTGACGATCTCTTTCTCGATCACCTTCACGCCCTTGGCTCGCGCGAACTTCTCTTTGATCTGATACGCCTCAGAAAGTCGCGCTTCGGCCTTGCCTCGAATGTCGGCCCACAACTCCGTTAGATCTTCGGCAGCCGCGGGAACGATCTTCTCAACGCCAACCTGCGCTTTGAGGTCTTCGATGGTGTCGATGATCGGAAGCAACGCTTCGTGACCAAACTTGAGGGCCGCAAGCACTTCGGCTTCCGGCACCTGCTTGGCGCCACCTTCAACCATCACGATCGAGCCGCGATGACCGGCGACAATGAATTCGATGTCGCTGTCGGGCAGTTGCTCGGGCGTGGGGTTGATGATCAGCTCGCCATCGATGCGCGCAACGCGCACGGCAGCGATTGGATTGTTGAACGGGATCTCAGAAATGCTGAGTGCCGCCGATGCGCCGATGAAGGCGAGGATGTCGACAGGAGCTTCCGGATCCGCGGACAACACTGTGGCGGTGACCATCGTGTCGTCGTTGTAGCCGTCTTCAAAGAGCGGGCGAATCGCGCGGTCGATAAAGCGAGAATTCAAGACTTCGCGATCGCTCAAGCGACCTTCGCGCTTGAAGAAGCCGCCGGGAATCTTCCCTGCTGCAGCGAACTTCTCCACGACATCAACAGTCAGTGGGAAGAAGTCGATGCCAGCGCGAGGCTTCGAGTGAACCGTCGTGACGAGCACTACGGTGTCGCCCTGGGTCACGAGGACTGCACCGGCCGCTTGCTTCGCAATGCGTCCGGTTTCGATTGTTAGAGGGCGCCCACCGAGTTCGATGGTCACCGTGGTTTCTTTAAACCAACTAGGCATTGATATGGATCTCCTCGCGGACACAGCTTTGGTGTCCGCATTGGTGTAGGCACTTTTCGTGCTGGGAGGAGAGTTCGTATCGAATGCGGGATCAGCTATACGCGAATGCGCTTTAGTGAGAGAACGTGGACAGGTTTACTGAAACCGTCGAAACACGTTCGGATATAGCCGACTCCACACCCAACACGGCACGCCCCCCACGGCGCCCACTGATGGTCTTGCTAGATGCTCCCAACCTTGGGAGCAAAGGTGCGCCGCTTTCTACGACGCTGCGCCTGTAACGCTTTCTTTAAAACGCTTCTTCTTTTAAAACGCTTCTTTTGTGAAATAGACGCAAACTACGGGTATTGCGTTCTTACAAACTTGCTTGGTCGTACGTCACTAATCTTGCGACGACAAAAATGAGCAGCGCGATCTACTTGCGCAGCCCAAGTTTTCCGATCAACGCCACATAGCGCTCAGCATCGTCCTTCTTGAGATAATCGAGAAGCCGACGTCGCTGGCTTACGAGGTGAATCAGACCACGGCGCGAATGATGATCCTTACTGTGGTCCTTAAAGTGGCCCGAAAGTTCGTTGATACGTCGCGTCAAGAGTGCGACCTGGACTTCGGACGAGCCACTGTCGCCTTCCTTGCGCTGGTATTGCGAGATTGTTTCTTTCTTTGCTTCGGCGGAAATCAACGGTACTTCCTTTCAAGTCGTTGCCATCGTTGCAGTTGTACGCGCGACAGGCTTTCGACGATTCAAATCTTTTCGTAAAAGATGCAGGGTAAAAGATGACGTTCAAACTAGGTTCGGTTTGCAAAAATTGTTGGGCGATGCTCAGAACTTCGTGAGCATCGGCACCGATGAAGCCGCCTCTTCGCACACCATGCTTCGCAAGTGAACCCGGAATCGATCCCGAGTATTTGGTTGGCTCTGTTTGGAAGCGAAATGTAAAAGCGAATTCGTCCGTCGGGCGCCGGGAGGCACTCGAGTCGGGCGGAGTCTGACGCAGCCCTCAAGGCGCCGCAACTGCTTGGTGGCAAAGGATTTCTCAGCCGATCTCGGCACCGAAAACCTTCAGCGGCCAGAGCCGCCGGTCGGGCCGAAATTCGAGCAGTCCGACCAGCTCTCCGCTGAGGTCGACCGCGATCACGCGTTCCCCCGGGGCAGCCCTGAGC
>JASDVE010000129.1:0-1130 GCA_041891195.1 Myxococcota bacterium
CATCAAGGTGATCCACAAATGCACGTCCGTACGCCACGCCCTCAAGGCTGAGCGCATCGGTTGTGATGCGGTGTCGGTCGATGGGTTCGAATGCGGTGGTCACCCCGGTGAAGACGACGTGACGAACTTCATCCTGCTTCCGCGCGCAGCCGAGGAGCTTTCGATTCCATTCGTTTCTTCGGGCGGCATGGCGGACGCGCGAAGCCTTGTCGCGTCCCTCGCAATGGGGGCTGAGGGCATGAACATGGGCACCCGCTTCATCGCAACCCAAGAAGCCCCGGTTCACGAGAACGTAAAACAGGCCTTGGTCGAAGCTTCCGAACTCGACACTCGTTTGATCATGCGTGGCTTGCGCAATACAGAGCGCGTGCTGAACAACAGCGGTGTTGAACGCTTGATGGAAAAAGAAAAGACCCTCGGTGCCGACTTGAAGTTCACGGACATCATCGAAGAAGTCGCAGGCATTTATCCGCGAGTCATGCTGGACTGTGACGTCGAAGCCGGTGCCTGGTCGTGTGGCATGGTCGCGGGGCTGATCCACGACGTCCCGACCGTGCAGGAACTTATCGACCGCATCATGGGTGAGGCCGAGACCCTCATTAACAAGCGACTTGCGGGAATGCAGGCTGCGTAAGCAGTCGCATCTCCAGAGCACGTACAGCCAAAGCGCGCGGGATCAAGACAGTTGATCTCGCGCGCTTTTATTTTCGCTTAAGCGCTTGGCGGGTTCGACTCGACGCGTGAGCGAATCGTCGGAACTTCGTTCGCCCCCACAAACCGCAGCGCGAGTGCACCCCGCTGATGTCCCGCAGTTTCGAGCCAATTCGCGGAACCGGGGTCTTTTGCAGCGATCACGATGCGCACACTGCCATCGTCTTCGAGCGTGGCCGTGTGGTGATTGACGTGGGTCCGGTAGGTCAGGAAGTCGAACGACTCGAGCCAATGGTTTCCGACCTGAAGGTTCCAGTATTCACAAACGGGTGGCTTGAACTCGATCACGAACGCTTCGTCGTCCGCGAGTTCCCAGTATGAATAGTTGTAACGGGTATTGGGGTCACCCTGCGCGAACTTTAGTAGCGATGGATCGATGGGCCGAATTTCATGGGGGTGTGCTTGGAACGATGCTGTCC
>JASDVE010000129.1:1140-4229 GCA_041891195.1 Myxococcota bacterium
CTGCGAGATGTGTATAAGAGACAGATGCTGTCCAACCCAAGAACTGCCCGATGACGCCCCCCACCATCCCGCCGGTTCGCGCGAGACTTCCGTAAAATCGTTCGGGGTCGAGCGGGTGCGGAGGTTCGCCGCCGTCGACCCGAATGAGTTCGAGCGTTGCAGGGCTTTGTCGCTTTCGTTCGAGCAGCGTCTGGCGAATTTGTAGCGAGTTGGTCTTCGCGGTCATCGGCAACCAATTGCCGCTGCGCTTTTCAGCGCAAATCGCGATTTCGAAACTGCCATCGTCGTTGATAGAGAGTGCCTCGCTCGTCAGATAGCCGTCGCGAATCAAACCTGCCGGCGTTCCCAACCCACCCGAAAACGCGCCGACACTCATCATCGATGCATCCCCCATCGTGCCTTTTAGCTGATATTCGAGCGAGCCCGAAAGTCTTGCGCCGCCGTAGACGTAGTCGGGGTTGTCGAGGCCGATCTTTGGAGAGGTGGTCGAGAGAATCGCCGCGCGCGGATCCGACTCTTCGATCGTCGAGTTCAGGAAGTGGCGTGCGAGACGTGTGACATAGCGCAGCCCCTCGGCGCGATCGAATGGATCGTCGGGCGCTGCGGCGAGCACCGTATGTCCTGCATTGCGAAGTTGATCGCAGAAGGCGTCCCAGGCTGCGGCCTCACCGGCTTTGTCGACCATCAGGAGCTCCTATGCTTCGCCAAGTTGATTCGCGCGAGTGTCTCCTAGCCTACCGCGAGCGCCGAGAGCGCCGCACCCAAAGCGAGTACGAGACCGACGATGACCCGCGGTCCGCCCATCATGAATCTGGGCGAGGCAGGAAACGCGAAGGTCTTCTCCATCGCATCGAGTTTGTCCTGGTGGTTCTCGCTCCCGGCGAATAGCAACGCAATTTCGGCAAAGTCCGCGCGGCTCCGATAACGAACCACTGCGCCCACCGACCAATCGTCGGCTTGGTCGCAGTTCACGTTCTCGATATTTCGCGCGGCGGCGGTCGCCATCACGACAGGGTGACCGGCCCTCTTGATCAACGGGTCACGAAACGCCGCGCTGTACTTCGAGAAGAGTTTCTGTGACTCGAGAACGGGTTTCTTGAAGTGCAATGCGTTCACCATCACGAATTCTTTTCCGTCGTCGGTCTCGAAGAAATTACGGAAGTTCTCGTGCTGCTCCTCCGTGAGTTCGACGCGCTTGAGCTCCGTCAATACACGCTCGATCTTGGCGGGGGACATTTTATGCCCGAAGCCAACGTACCAACTCCAAAAAGCCGCGTAAAAAAGGCCTGCGCCCGCGAAAATGAACCAAGTCATTTGCTCTCTCCTGTTTCCGTCACTCAAGCCCGGTTTAATTATGGCATTTAGTATGCCATAATATTCCACGGCCAAATACGAATCAGGTTTCAGGCGTACCGCGCGCTTGGGCAGGTCAGCCTTCATCGTCAAGGAGCTTCAATGGAAGTCGTTAACCAAGTCATCCCCAATGAAGATCAGATGAAAGGCTTTCTCGAGCCCGGCCCCGATGGCCCGATCTACATGGTGAACCTGCTTCGCTTCAAAGACAAAGCCGAATACGCCGATGGACGCGAAACCGACTTAACCGGCGAGCAGGCCTACGCGCTCTACGGCCAAGAAGTTTTGAAGCTGCTTCCGAAATTTGGCGGAGGAGGAATGTTCAACGTTTCCGTCGAACGCTTGATGCTCGGAGAAGTTGAAGACCTTTGGGACAAAGTCGCGATCGCGATGTATCCATCTCGCACCGCGATGTTCGACATGATGCGTTCCGAGGAGATGCAGGTCATAGGCCAGCATCGTGCGGCCGGCCTCGCGGGCCAACTCAATCTTGAAGGCGTCGACGCCAGCGGTATCTGGCTCGGCACCGACAGCCTTTAATCACACAAAGAGGTTCTACTCGTGCAAGTACTTCGAACTCCCGACGAACGATTCGAAAATCTCGACGGCTATCCCTTTGCACCGCACTACGTCGACGTCGCCAACCCCGATGGCGGTGATCACCTCCGCATGCATTACGTCGACGAAGGCCCGCGAGACGGCAAGATCGTCGTATTGCTTCACGGCGAACCGATGTGGTCGTACTTGTACCGCAAAATGATCCCGGGCCTCGTCGCCGCCGGCCATCGCGTGATCGCGCCGGATCAGATCGGGTTCGGCCGCAGCGATAAGCCCACTGAACAAAGCGACTACAGCGTCGCGCGACACGTCGGCTGGATTCGCGAGTGCATCGTGAAACTCGACATTCAAGACGCCACTTTTTTCGGCCAAGACTGGGGAAGCCTGATCGGCTTTACCGCCGCACTCCTCGAAGAGTCTCGCTTTCGCGCAATCGTCGCAGCCAATGCGGCCCTCCCTGACCCCTCCAACATGGAACGCATGGCCGCTGCCAATACCAAGTCGACAGACGCCGAAGCCTTCGGACGCTGGCAAGACTGGGCTGCAGCGCAGGATCACATGGACATCGGAGCCAGTCTCGCAAAGGGACTTGCGGGCGTGGGTGAAGGTGGAAGTATCGATCTCTCGCCAACCGAGTTCGCGGCATACGATGCACCGTTTCCAGATGGCAGTTACCAAGCCGGAGTCTTGGTCTTTCCCTCACTTATCAAACCCGAGAAGCTGATCCCGGACGGGCTCGCACTATTCGACCAAGCCTGGCGTGTACTCGAAAAGTGGGAAAAGCCCTTCGTGACAGCCTATGGAAAGGCCGATCCCGTGCTGGGATGGTTTGACACCGTCTTCCAGCAGTATGTCCCGGGTGCCAAAGGCCAACCGCATCGCGAGTTTCCCAACGGCCCGCACTTCATTCAAGAAGTCGAAGCCGATGCGCTCGTTGAAACGATCATTGCTGCGGCTGCTGGGTGAGCGGCGCGGGGGTTATGACGTAGTACGACATAGTCAGCAACGTCATTCGGCTGTGTAGTTAGGCTATGTAGTTCGGCTATGCGTGGTCGCCACGTTTCTAGAAACGTGAGCCTGCCTGACCCTTCTCGCCGCAGCGCCGAAACTCAATCTTGGCTGAACAACTCGCTGCCGGGCAGTCGCTTCGCCAACACGACTCGCTCGGCGTCCGGTAG
>JASDVE010000129.1:4239-6252 GCA_041891195.1 Myxococcota bacterium
TCCAGACTCGCACTTGAAACGTCTTTTCGACTGAACGATATGCGTGTCCATTCAATTCGCCGTCATACAATGCCTGCCCACGATTGAACGCCCGCTCGTTGAACAGCTTCTGGCCCTTTTGAGTCTCGATGCGCCACGCCTTTTCGTTCTGATCCATCAAGGGCGCAAAGGTCGTCATGATGATTCTCAGCAATGGATCGAGGGCCTCGGAAGCGAAGAGCTTCCCCCGGCTCGCTCGGTGCTTGCCGTCGCGAATGTCCAATAGCCACTGGTGCGTGAGAGGCGCGCGGTCATGCAACTCTGCATTCGTACTGGGGTCGATCAAGTTCATGCTGAGCTGACCGTATGCGCTTGCGTCTGCGATGGTAAAGCGCTCTCCGAGGATAAACGGTTGCGCTGCAAGAATGGTTTCCATCGCCGCTAGGTACGCGCGCCAGGATTCGTCGAGCAGGTCGTGTGTCGGAGGAAATCCAGCTCTCGCGGGAGGGACGCGCTGAGGTTCAACGTCGGCCGTGTAGCCTTGCGGCGCCACGCTGAACAAATAAGGACAACGGCGCACTTGTCTGCGAGGCAAATTGACGCGAATGCCGCGCGCTAGCAGCGGGGTTATCAGACGCGACATTTCCTGTGCGGTGCGCTCTCCCATCGTCGTATCGGTTGCTGATCTAACCCAACGGTTGTGATGCACCATATACAGACCAAATTCGTCGAAGGCCTCGTCGATCAACTGGGCCGCAAAACGTACGTCAAGCTCAACAGGAAACATGTACGACTGTTCAGGAGTCGCCGCCTCGTCCAGCCAATAACCGATCGCCGTCGAGTCGTACTGAAACTGCCTGCCATCTTCGCTGAAGAAAGGCACCGACGGATATTCGTCGAGGGATTGATCCATGTTGGGATAGCGAGAAACCGCACCACACCGCTTCGCAGCTTCTAGGCGCCGCGCCGTCAGAACATTTCCGAGCCAACGCCCTTCCCCCGGCAGGCGACGGAAAGGCCGACCGCAATATCGAAGCATGGCTTCTAGCTTCAGTAAGAACGGCGAAGCTTCGACGCCCCAAACAATATCGGCTCTTGGAGTCAACGAATTCACGATCAAGAGTTACGCGAGGGGCGAATAAGGAAGCGCGAAATAGCGAACGACCCGCTCGTTTGGCGCGACCTCACGCAACGGATCCATGAACCCATTCAGGGCATCTGTCGTAGGGGCATAAGGTGAAACACTGCGTTCAACATCACCCTTCCATAGATCGATCACGAGGTCCGGGTCCCCTGCCACCGGGCGCCAAGACGTGAGAATCGGCAGCGAAGCCGACGCGCCGCGGAGAAGCTTTTCGAAGTCATCCATGCGACCGGGCGCGACCTTTAACTGAGCCGCCGTGTAAATGCCCTGCGGTGTTTCGCGGGCAGCATCGATGCCTTTGTCGAGTGCATCGTCCGGAACGGCACCGAGCGATTCCAACAACATCTCGTTTCGGATGGGAGCCAGCACCTCGGCCTGCTTTTGTGCATCACACGCTGCCGCGTCGTTGCGCATATCCCGACGCCAGGTATCAAACGCGGCAAGGTCTGGGAATTGAAGAAAGTGCGTCACCCGCAAAAACCAGTCTTGATTGCCAAAGAAGGCGCCGACGAGGCGTCCCCCGTGTCGTTCGACCGCGGGAATCAAGGCGTTCTGGGCAAGTTCAATAAAGGCATCGCGCGTGCGCGGAGATGCGGGCTGGAGGTCATAGTCTTGCTGTAGGCAAATCATCGTTCTTTCCTTTGTAGCGATAAGCGAAACTTCGACGCACGGACCCGCGATCGCGTGGCGCGCACTTTCGGCACTCAGAATGGCACTTTGTGTTTACTCCATCAATAAAGGGTGAAGGAAGACAATGGCGAGCGCACCCGACAGTTCAACCTCAAACGCCACCCGCGTGGCGTCAGGAGCGGCGACTTCCACGGAACCGAGACGCACTGCTGGACGCGCGCGTGAACTCGTTCGCGAAAAGGAAGTCGGCGCCGCGACAA
>JASDVE010000130.1:0-6231 GCA_041891195.1 Myxococcota bacterium
GGCAACCAACGCAGGTGTCGAGGGTGGCGTGTCGGACATCGTGCGAAGACAGGGCTTGGTCGTCAGCTTCTGTACGCTGGTGATGATGGTGATCTTGATGATCGACTATCGACATTTCGAGCGCTTTGCACTGCTGCTCTACGGCGGCAGCTTGCTGCTCTTGATCGTGACGTTGGCAATCGCGCCCGAAACCCGGGGCGCACGCGCGTGGTTGTTCGAAGGCCGCTTCCAACCGTCTGAGTTCGCGAAGATCACGATGGTGCTCGTGATGGCTCGCCACTTTCATCGGAACCCTCCCGAGGCCAACACGGGGTTGCGCCAACTCATTCGACCGGCTTTGATCGCAGCGCCGCCGGTCGGTTTGATTGTCGCGCAGAAGGACATGGGTGTGGCACTGCTAACACTGCTTGTGGCGCTGACATTCTTGCCGTTCGTTCGCTTGAGCGGTCGAGCGTGGGGTGGGATCGCAATGGGGGGCGTGGCTGCACTCACCGCGCTCTGGACTTATGGTCTTAGGCCGTATCAGCAGCAGCGTATTCTCGACTTCATTGATCCCGAGCGCGATCCGCTTTCGTCGGGCTACCAGGCCATGCAGTCCCGCATCGCAGTGGGGGCCGGTGGTCTATTCGGCAGCGGTTGGATGGAAGGCACCCAGACCCAGCTGCGTTTTCTCCCGACTCAACACACCGACTTTATTTTTTCGGTGCTCGCCGAAGAATGGGGGTTTGTGGGCAGCGTGTTCGTCCTCACCCTGTTTCTGTCGATGCTGCTCTGGGGACTTTGGATCGCAACGAACTCGAAAGATGGTTTCGGCGTGATGCTCGCAGTTGGGTTGGTGGGCACGCTCTTTTGGCCGGCGGTGATCAATATCGCGATGGTGCTCGGTTTGGCACCGGTGATCGGTGTGCCGCTCCCGCTCTTTTCGTACGGCGGCTCCGCCATGCTTTCCGCGTTTATCACGCTTGGCTTACTGCTCAATATCTCGATGCGTCGATATCTATTTTGAGCAAATCGAAGATCGGTGCGTTCTTCGACATGGACAAAACGCTCATCGCCGAAAATTCGGGGTCAATTTACTTCCGCGAAGCTTGGGAGCGCGGTGAGATCAAGGCGCTTGACGTCGCGCGTGGCGTCGGGACTTACTTACAATACAAACTCGGGACCCTCGACATCACGCGCTGGACCGAGCGCATGCTCGGCGACCTGGCCGGCCAACGCGAAGCGTTCATGTATGACGAAGGTCGGGCACTCTTCGAACGTCGCGTGAAGGAAAAGATCTATCCCGAAGCCGCGCGCCTGGTCGCGGAACATCTCGCGAATGGGCATGTCGTTGCGATCGTGTCCGGGTCGATTCGCTACTTGGTTGAACCGCTCGCAAAGTCGCTCGACGTTGCGCATGTGCTCTGTACCGAACTCGAATCGGTCGACGGCGTTCTTACAGGTCGTTGTATCGAGCCTGTTTGCCTAGAAGAGGGCAAGGTGCATTGGCTTGAAGGCTTTATCGAGGAGCACGATATCGACCTTGCTCGCAGTTGGTTTTATACGGACTCGATCACCGATCTCCCTGTGCTCGAACTTGTGGGGCACCCCGTCGCGACCAACCCCGACCCACGGCTGTACCGCACCGCGATTCGTCGAGGTTGGCCTGTGAGGTTGTTCGATGTGAAGGGCTGACCTTCATCGTTCATTGAAGGGCTTCATCCAGGATCGGTGACAGGATCGTGATCATTTCGTCGATCTCACTTGGGCTTGTTGTCAGGGACGGCATAAAGCGCAGGACGTTTGGGCGCGGCGTATTGATGAGCAAGCCCGCTTCGAAGCAGTGTGCAACAACCTCGCTCGCAACGGGTTTGGGTAAGACCATCGCGAGCAGATGTCCTTGGCCCCTCACACCCGCCGAGTACTTTTGCGCGGTGTGTTCGAGAGTCGCTCGCAGGTGGTCGCTGGCCTGTGAAGCAGCATGGGCAAAGTCGGCATCACACAGTGTGTGAAGGACCGCCAAACCCACCGCACACATCAGTGGGTTTCCGTTAAAGGTTCCGCCTTGATCGCCGGGTTCGAAGCACGACGCCTTTTCACTGGCCAATACCGCGGCGATCGGAACTCCGCCCCCAAGCCCTTTGCCCAAGGTCATGATGTCGGGGGCGATGGTGCTGCTCTGGTACGCGAATAGTGGCCCCGTGCGACTCATGCCTGTTTGGATTTCGTCGAAGATCAAGAGCAAGCCATGCTCATCGCAGAGTTTGCGGAGTGACGCGAGAAAGCCTTCCGGGGGCTCGACTACGCCGGCTTCACCTTGAATGGGTTCCAGCATGATGCCGACGGTTTGACTCCCGATCGCGGCCTTCACCGCGGCGAGGTTTCCAAACTCGACTCGGCAAAAGCCTTCGACACCGGGGGCGAACAACGTGTCCCAATCCGGCTTGTCCGTCGCGGCCATCGTGGCGAGGGTTCTGCCGTGGAACGCCCCGGTGAATGTGATGATTTCGGTCGCACCGCCGCGGTTTTGCTTGCCCCATTTTAGCGCGAGCTTGATCGCGCCTTCGTTGGCTTCGGCTCCGCTATTGCAGAAGAAGACCCGGTCGAGCCCGCTCTTTTCGCAGAGTCGTGCCGCAAGGTCGAGTTGGGGCCGGTTGTAGTAGGCGGGGCTCGGGTTGAGAAGCTGGTCGGCTTGGTGGAGCAGCGATTTGCGAATCACGTCCGAAGAATGGCCGAGGCAGTTCACCGCCCAGCCTTGGACAAAATCCAAGTAGCGATTGCCGGTTTCATCATAGAGCCAGCTTCCTTCGCCTCGGGTCATCACGACATCGGGTCGAGGTGTAGGGGCCAAAAGGTGGGTCGTATCGATAGGACTCATTGCGATCTCCAGTTCGCGCCAAGGCGCGACACTCGCTGGGGGGAGACCGCCGGCACTTCCGACAAGGTCGCCTCCCCAACGCGATGAGGGGGCGGTGCCGTGGAAGTTTTTGAGAAGAGGGTCCTAGGTGGATCGAGGACCCGAAGAACTAGGAGATGATCAAAATCCAGGCGGCCGCCGGCTGTGTACGCGAACGACGACGCAGCTGCGTGACGCAGACGGCTTTGGCCAGACTTGGATCGGGGATCAACATGGAAACCTAGTCCCGCAATGATCGGGTGATCGGGTGATTCGGTGAGTAGAGAACTGAGAGGGTGTCACGCTTGCGCGACATCCAACCCAAGTAAATTAAACCAGCTTCTCAGCCATCTCGACAAAGTCAGCCTTGGGGCGAGCGCCCTGAAGCTGTTGCACAACCTGGCCACCCTGAAACGCGAGAACCGTCGGCACGGCGCGTACGCCGTACTGCCCGGGTGTGCCGGGCGAGCTGTCGATGTCGACCTTCACGATCTTCACGCGGCCGTCAAACTGGTCGGCGAGCTCCTTGATGACCGGAGCAATCTGCTTGCACGGGCCACACCATTCTGCCCAGAAGTCGACGATCACCGGGATATCAGAATCGATCACTTCGGCTTGGAAAGTGGCATCAGTTGCGTCGACGATTACGGCCATCGGATGTCTCCTTGAAGATGCTTCTCATTGCTCTTCGTTTGGGGGTGCTTGGACTGCGTTTTTCGTGTTCTATCGAAAGCGCTATTTCGGGTATGGGGGTCTGTTGCAGCGTCTGTTGCAGCGGATTTGATCGGCGCGATTCTCAATCCGTCAAGCTTCTCGCCTGAGCTTCGCGCTCCACTTGAATCGAGTCGTATGGTTATAGCCCGCATTCTCGGTGCTTGCCCCCGGGCTATACCGGTTTCCCCCGATTGCGAAAATGACTCGATACAAGTGCTTGGTCTCTGTAGTCTCCCCCCAAGGTGACCGCCGTCAAAACGATGTAGAGCATCACCGGTGCGGGGTTGAGGACGACATGGCCAACGCGAGCGAACGAGTGCGCCAGACCTTTGCGGAGAGCATCCGGGTCAAACAGGCAACCGCAGAAGCTTGCAGTGACGAGATCGCTGCGGCAGCGGCGACCCTTGCCGAGTGCTTTCGGGCCGGGGGCAAACTGCTGATCTTCGGCAATGGCGGTTCGGCCGCGGACGCCCAGCATATCGCCAGCGAGTTTGTCGGACGCTACGTCCACGACCGACCGGCGCTTCCCGCCATCGCACTCACGGCCAACAGTTCCGAATACACCGCGATCGGCAACGACTATGGTTTTGGTCATGTCTTTGCCCGGGGGATCGAGGCCCACGGCCGTGTCGGCGACGTTGCGATCGCGGTTTCGACGTCGGGCAACAGTGAAAACCTTGTCGAAGCCATTCACGCCGCGAAGGACCACGGGCTCACCACGATCGGCTTGCTCGGCAAAGGCGGCGGCAAACTTCAGCTTCTTGTCGATCAGCCCATCATCGTGCCGAGTGAAGAAACACCGCGTATTCAGGAGACTCACATCACCATCGGGCACGTCTTGTGTGCGCTGGTCGAAGAGGCGTTGTTTCCCGAGATGTCGAACCGGTGACCGCCCGAAAGAAGCCGATCGATCGCTCCAAGGTGAAGACCGTCCCCGCACGTCGCCGTCATAGCAAGGTGGCCATTGCGCAGGAGGCGGTGCCTCACCAACCGGGTGGGTCGTTCAATGAGTTCGTCGCGAACTTGCCCGATGTACTCGGCGCACGCGACTACCGCGAAGTTGTCGCCGCGTGGGAAAAGGCCTGGAGTGGGAATAAGACTGTTCTCTGGGGCTTTGGAGCACATCTCATCAAGGTGGGGCTCGCCCCGGTGGTGGTTGAACTGATGGAGCGCGGTGCGATCTCGGCGATCTTCATGAACGGTGCCGGGTGCGTACACGACCTCGAACTCGCCATGATGGGACGCACCAGTGAGGAAGTTGGGGCGGGGCTCGACGACGGCAGCTTTGGCATGGCGAAGGAAACAGGCGCAAGGCTCAACGAAGCCATCAACGCGGGGGCGGCTGCCGGCTTGGGGATGGGCGAGGCGATCGGTCGCGCAATTGCCGACGGCAACGACCGACACAAAGAACGTTCTGTGCTCGCGTGTGCCGCGCGACTCGGAATCCCCGCGACAGTCCATGTTGCGATCGGGAGCGACATCCATCACATGCATCCCAGCGCGGACGGCGCGTCACTCGGTGCGACGAGCTACCGGGACTTTGAAATTCTTGCGTCGGTGGTAGCCGGGCTTGACCGCGGGGTTGTGTTCAACGTCGGTTCGGCCGTGATCTTGCCCGAAGTGTTCTTGAAGGCACTTTCGCTTGCGCGAAACCTCGGCAACCCCGTACGTCGGATCACCGCGGTCAATCTCGATTTTATCCGCCACTACAGGCCACAAATGAATGTGGTCGACCGGCCGACGCGACTCGGTGGCAAAGGCTATTCGATCGTGGGGCAGCACGAACTGTTGGTGCCGCTACTTTCGGCTGGCGTCGTTGAAGCCCAGGCTGCGCGAAAAACGAAGAAGGCACGTAAGCCCAAAGTGCGGGCAAAATAGTCGCAGCGCCGTATGGACTCACACTGAATCAAGGGAAACTCTGTGGCCAGGATTACGTTGGTCGAAGGCGATATTTCTGAGCAAGAGGTCGACGCGATTGTCAACGCGGCGAACAGCCACTTGATTCTGGGTGCGGGTATTGCGGGTGTGATTCGAGAAAAAGGCGGCCCTACGATTCAGCAGCAGTGCGACGAAATTGGCCTAATTGAAGTTGGCGCGGCAGCGATCACCGATGCCGGTGAGTTGCCGGCCAAATATGTCATCCATGCCGCGGGCATGGCGCCCGGCGGTGTTGCGGATGAGCAGAGCGTGCGGGAGTCGCTTCGCGCGTCACTCGAAATTGCGGCCCGCAAAAACCTCACGACCATCGCCATCCCGGCCATCGGCACCGGAGTCGGAGGCTTTTCGTTGCAGCGCTGCGCGGAGATATCTCTAGAGGAGGCCAGAGCCTACCCGGGTGATGGGACGAGTCTCAAAGAGATTCGCTTTGTTTTGTATGGCGAACCCGCTTTTAGGCTCTTCGAAATGGTGAACGACGCCGCAAAGGTCGCCGCGCAGATGGAACGACTCGCGAAGATGCGAGAAATGGACTGAGGCGCTCTTGCGCGGCGCTTCCGACGCTGTGGTCCTATACTGACCAAGTAAATCCCTAGGCCCCCTTTGCAAGCCGCAACCGTGCGGGTCCACAACTTCAAGAAATTTTCACGGAGCACTTCGTTGGCCTTGTTCCTCCAACTCGCAGCTGCGATCTATCTCGTGTCAGG
>JASDVE010000131.1:0-23785 GCA_041891195.1 Myxococcota bacterium
GAACTACAGGGTGCGGCTGGCGTTCTTACCGACGATGAGTCGGGGGTCGATGCCGCGTGGCAGCATTCGTACATGTCGATGCCTGGCCTGCGACTCGCGGGCGGTACGGATGAAATTTTGCGCAACATCATCTCCGAGCGCGTGCTCGGGATGCCCGGTGAACCGCGGATGGACAAGGACAAGCCCTTCAAGGACATCCCGACGGGTACCGCGCGCTAAGCGGAAACCTGCAAATGTTCTTTTAGGCAAAAATGGCCCCGGAGCGTCGCGACGAAAGTCGGCGAGGCTCCGGGGTTTTTCTTTGTCGTTCGCACGCGCTCTATGCGAGACGCGGGTGTCTTCCGACATGCACATGACGACTGGCACGATCGCTTGGCTTCTCGTCCACATCGATCCTCTCGTCGAGGTCACAAATTGTCTTTTCTTTGGTTAGCAATGGAGACAGGCTTATTTGACTTTCCGGCGTGGCTCCCGTCTGGTCGTAGACCGAGACGGGCGTGACCCTCCCGACGACTGCTGCAAGAGACCATTTGGATCGATCGAGCTAGGCTTCGTTGACGCTCCGAGCAGGCTTGCTTGGTGCGACTCACGCTTAGGAGACGACCCCAATGATCAAAGGCTATGCAGGCCGAGTTCTCGAGATCGACCTCGCCACGCAGACGTTTTCGTTTGAACCTCTCGATGAAGAGATCGCGACGCTGTACATCGGCGGGAAGGGGTATGGAACGCGGCTTCTTTACGACCGAACGGAAGCAGGCATTGATCCCCTGGGCCCCGAAAATCCATTGATCTTTGCCACGGGTCCGTTGAACGGTTCGGTCGCTCCGCAAAGCAATCGCTTTGCCGTGGTGTGCAAGAGCCCGCTAACCGGCGGAATTGGCAACGCGACCTGCGGCGGAAATTACGCATACGGAATGAAGCGCGCCGGTGTCGACGTCATTGTCGTGAGCAATCAGAGTACAAAGCCGGTGCGCATCGAAGTCAATGGCGATCGCGATGAAGTGAAGTTCATTGATGCGGCCGAGTTGTGGGGTAAGGGGACGTACGAGACTCAAGAAATACTTGGCAAAAAGATGTCCCACTCCGTGATCGGGCCGGCTGGCGAAAACAAAGTTCTGTACGCGGGCATCGTGTCGAACGAACGTATCGCAGGCCGCACGGGTGTCGGTGCCGTGATGGGCTCGAAGCAGCTCAAGGCCATCAGCGTGACCGGCACACGGAAGCTCGAAATGGATGACGCCGCGGCATTCAAGAAGTACACAAAAGAAGTTCGCGAGATGTTCAAAGAACATCCAGTACTCGGCAGCTCGATGAAACGCTACGGCACCGCTGGGATCGTGAACACCACCAACGGTCGCGGCATGTTGCCCACCCGCAACTTCCAGCGTGGCCACTTCGACGAGGCCATGAATATTTCGGGCGAGTACATGGAAGACAATGAACTCGTTGGCGTGAAGAGCAGCTGCCTCCACTGTCCCGTGACGTGTGGTCGCGACGTTGAAGTCGAAGGCAAAGGCAGAGTGAAGGGTCCCGAGTATGAGACCGTTGCGCTGTTGGGCAGCAATCTCGAAATCGGCGACCTCAAGAAAGTCGACGAATGGAACTACCTCGCCGACGACCTCGGTATGGACACGATCAGCCTCGGTGGCAGCCTGAGCTTTGCGATGGAATTGCAGGAGCGCGGTATATGGGACGCGGGAGTGAGCTTTGGCAATGCTGAGGGCATTTCCGAACTGATCAAGGACATCGCCCATCGTCACGGGGTAGGGGATGAACTCGCCAACGGTTCAAAGAAGATGAGCGAGAAGTTCGGCGGGCACGAGTTTGCAATGCACGTGAAGGGGTTGGAGTTGTCGGCGTATGATCCCCGTGGATCTTTCGCTCAAGGGGTCGAGTATGCGACTACGAATCGGGGCGGCTGCCACGTACAGGGCGCGAGCATGTACCTCGAATCCACCGGCCCTCTAACCATCAACCCACAGAACTTGAAACTTAAGGCCGACATCCCGGTCTTGATGCAAACCACGGCGTGCACGATCAACTCGATGGTGCTTTGTATCTTTACGACTTACGGGATGATTCCCAAGGCGATTCACGACATGGACCCGAACTCGCTCACCCACCGTGTGATGGCGAAGGCGATCGAGAACGCCGGCCCCATGTTGCGAATCGGCATGTCGATGAAGGGGAAACCGATGCTTTGGTACGAAAAGTGGTTGACCTACATCACTGGGCAGACGTTCTCTTCTGGACATCTGCAGGAAATTGGCGGGCGCATCTTCAACCTCGAACGCATGTACAACTTGCGCGAAGGTCTCACGGGGAAAGACGACACCTTGCCTCCGCGGATCTTGAACGAATCGATCTACGAACATATGGATTCGGGTCACCCGCTTGGAGACTTGCTTCCGCGTTACTACAAACTCCGCGGCTGGAATGCCGATGGAGTCCCGCTGCGCACGACGCTGGACAAGTTGCAGGTCCGCATCTAATCGCTGGGCAGGCCGCTTCGGTATCGCAACGACAGACAGAACGAGGACTTCAGCATGAGCATTCGCGTCGAACTGACCTACGACATGGGCAAAGCCCTGGGGACGTCAAATTTTGAAGTCGAATCCGCAACCACGGTTTCGGAAGTGATCGAGGAAACGCGCAAGCGGTTCCCGGGTGGCGGCGAACAGTTCGCCATCCTCTCCAAGGTTGCCGCCGTCGCGGTGAACGGCGTGCTGGTCAAGCACAAGCAGGGCATGAAGACCAAACTCTCGGATGGCGACCGTGTCGGCTTTGTGAAGGCTGCAGCCGGGGGCTGAACTCCGCGGTGCCATGATGTTAAGCGGACCTTTATCTGCTTCCTTGCGTCTACGCCTTGCGCGCTGCGACCTGCTGTCCCGTGACGCGTCCAAAGTAGGTCGCGTCGCCAACCGACATGCCGCTGGCGTAGCCGGATGCCGGTCGGGGGAGTCCGCATGACGTTCGACCCGCAGCGTACAACCCGGGGATCGTCTCGCCTTCCATCGTGAGAACTTCGCCGGTCGGGAGCGTATCGAGCCCGCCTAAAGTGAAGTATGGATACAACACGCCGCTACCGGGTGTGCAGTTGAGCGCGGCGTAAGGCGGTTCGATTGGTTTGAGCCAGGCGTCATGCTTGTGAAAACCAGGGTCGTTGGACTGTGCGGCGTTCTTGTTATAGAACTCGATCGTGTGACGAAGCATGTCCGCATCGAGTCCGATCTCTTCGGCGAGTTCTTCGATGCTCTCGCCCGTCCCCGCGACATTTGCGTTCAAGAATGGTGGATGCTCGTAGTCGTCGTGGTTGACGATGAGGAAGATTCCATCTCCGACCTGATTCAAAATGTGATGCGCCATGCGAGCGTGATAGATGTCTTCATTGATGAAGCGTTGGGCTTGGGCGTTCACGAAAATTCCGAATGTGAGTGAGCCCGGAGGGTAGAAGGGGAGGGTGATGAAGGCTTCGTTCATGTGAATAAGGGCGCCGCCGACACCTTGGCCCATCAAGATGCCCGCTCCCGTATCCCCCGGGTTCCCGACGGGCACGTTGCCAACGCTCAATTTCGGCACGTACTTCTTGAGCATCTCTTGGTTCATCACAAAGCCACCGGCACAAAGGATCACGCCTTTGCGCGCACGGATGTTGCGTTCTTCACCGTCGATGCGAACGACGACGCCCTGAACCGCATTCTTATCGTCGGCGATCAGTGTGAGGGCGCGTGCGTTGTATTCAATTTGGATCGGTCGTTTTTCAACGTTTTCGGTCAGCACGCCCATGAGCATGGGACCGCCATTGTCACCGACGACTTCGAGGTTGTGCCCACGCGGGCAGGGCTTCGCGATCTCGCGGAAGGGGTGAGATTTTTCGTTGCCGGTGTAGAGCAAACAGTCATCGGTAACTGCCATGATCGCTCGCTCTTTGTATTCGCTGTTCTTGTATTTTGCGCCCATTTTCACGAGCCAGTTGAAGTGGTCGACGCTGTTTTCGCAGTACATGCGGATCTTGTCTTCGTCGGCAAGTTCTCCCTGTGTGGCCATCAAGAAGTTGAACATGTCCTCGGTGGTGTCTTCGTACCCACACGCCTGTTGGACGCTCGTCCCGCCGCTGCCACCCATGTAGACCTCGGCGCTCGAAAGTGCGGTTGACCCGCCACTCGCCGACGACACTTCATAGATGATGACTTCGGAACCCGCGTCACTGGCTTCGATCGCGGCACATGCCCCCGCGCCGCCAAAGCCCACGATCGCGACATCGGTTTCCGAATGCCATTCGGTGATGTTCTGAACGCGGCGGGGTTGGGTTGGTGAAGCCTTGGGTGTATCGGTCACGTTGCAATTCCTTTGGGTCGATTGACTGAATGGTTGATGGTCCCGCTAGCGCGTTTTCGACATCACTCTGTCTGCGTACAGGCGAAGCGCGGTGAGTTTCGTTTCCAAGGGTTCGGTGTCTTGGCCTTGGGTGTACGAGTTGCGGAAGCCGACCATGACGTCGGTGATCCCCATGTCTTCCAGCTTGCGAATGCCGTCCGGCGAGTACGCGTCCATTGAAATGACGTGGATCTCGAACGGGTCGTTCTCCTTACCGTATTCGCGTCGCAGTTCGCCCATGCGCTTCAGCAAAACATCGAGTTGGTCAGCATCGCCTCCGGCGTGAATCCAGCCGTCTCCCTTGAGGACCGCTCGCCGCATCGCGGGCTCGCTGTGTCCGCCGATGATAAAGGGGACCGGCTTCGTTGCGACCGGGCAAATCTTGATGCTTGGCACCTGGAAAATTTCACCATCGTATTCGAAAAAGTCTCCCGCGCACAAGCCGCGAATGATGTCGAGCATTTCGTCGAGCCGCTTGCCGCGCCGAGCCCAGGGGACATCCACGGCTTCGTAGTCGTCGGGCCAGGGGCTAAGGCCGACGCCGAACGTAAGGCGGTTGTTCGCAAGGAGTGCAGTCGAACTCAACTGCTTCGCGAGAAGTACGGGGTGACGTAGCGGCAGTTTGACCACGGACGTGTTGAAGCGAATGCGTTCGGTGATCGCCGACAAGTGCGATATCAACGCAAAGGTTTCGACAAACGGCTTGTCTTCGAGAAACTCTCGGTTGCCATCCGCGGTGTAGGGGTACTTGCTGTCCGAAACCTCGGGATAACAAATGCTATCGGGGATCACGAAAGCATCATAACCGGCTTCTTCTGCCGCGAGCGCAAGCGGTCGCATGAAGCCGGGGTCCGTCATCGTTTCGAGATAGCCAAACCGCATTTGTCATGCCTCGCTATTGCTGGGTCAATGAGTCGGTAGCGGAAGAGGTTATTCGGCCGGCTGCTCGAAGGTCATGTCCGCGAGGGTCCAGTAGCCACGCAGGTTTGTGAGCTTACCCGCGTCGTTGAGGTGGTACGTGAAAATCCCGCGTACGCGAGTCGTCACGCCGTTCGGCAACGTTGTGTTGAGGCTGAGTACGTGGGCGGACTCGTTGCCCGCCGCGCTCGATTCGTGGGTTTCGATCACGAGAGTTGCCGGGCCAATGAACGAGTCATAAAAGGCGCTGACTTCTTCTTTGCCGCGCACGCCTTTGCCGGTTGGGTTCGTCGGCGCTTCGCCGATCGGGTCTTCGATGCAGACATCGTCGGCCATCAAGTCGAGCCAGCCCTGCTTGTCGTGGGTCTGAACACAGCGCCAAGAATTTTGTGCGGCAGCAAGTGCGGGATGAATTTCGCTCATTGGGGAATCCTTTCTGTAGGTCGTGGATGGGGTCCGTGAATGGATCGAATCTTGGCTCGCTCAAGTCGTTACAGAGCGTTGGCAACCTGGGCGCCTTCGAGGGCGGCTTTCCGAATCAAGCCCAGCCCTGTGCAGTCACCGACGGCGTGGACTTCGGGGAATTGTTCTTGTAACTGATCGAACAGAGTCGTGTCGGCTTCGACTTCTCCGGCGAGGATAACGTTGTCGGCACGGACGACATGAGTCCCGCCTGATTTTAGCAACAGTACTACGCCCTCGCGTTCGATCCGGTCGATGCATACACCGACGTTGACCGCGATCTTTGCACGATCAAGACTCATCATGTGCTCGTCTCGACGCTTCATCCCGACTTCGGGGGCAATCTGTTCCCCGGTTTCGAGCACGCTCACGTGTCGTCCACGAGCCGCCAGAAACTCTGCTAGTTCGATCGCCGCGAGATCGGCACCGATGATCACGATTCGTTTGCCAAGGGGCATGAAAACCCGGGTTGCTCGGCGCAAAACGTTGGGCCGCATCCACGGCTGTACCGGTCCGCCCAGTAACTTGGCCGCGGCGCGTTGCCAGGCGGGAAGTTTTGCTGCCGATTCGGCGGTGACTTTGCCAGCGAGGAGTTCGCGCATCTCACTGCCCGTGCGCACGTGCGGGAGGTCGTCGCCGCTGATCTTGGGCGCTACGACGCGGCCACCTGTGGCGACAATGACAGCATCTGGTGCAAGCGCTTTGACGTCTACGGCGTTTAGTTCTTTACGCAGGTGAACCTCAACGGGAAGCCGCTTCACTTCGCGCAGCAGGTAGTCGAGAAAGCTTTGATTCTCTTCGTGGACGGTCGACGCCATCACGAGCGCGCCACCGAGGTGTCCATTGCGTTCGTAGAGTGAAACGCGGTGGCCCCGCTCGGCTGCGACACGCGCGGCTTCGAGGCCGCCGGGCCCAGAGCCAATCACAACCACGTGCTTGCGTCGGGTCGCCGGGCGCAGTTCGAGTTCAGCCTCGCGACCTGTGCGCGGGTTGATCGCGCACTCTAAAGAGAAGCGGCTCTCTAACGAGTCGATGCAATTCTCGCAGGAGATGCATCGCCGGACGTCTTGCGCTCGCCCTGCCTTGATCTTGTTTGGAAGCTCGGGGTCCGCCAAGAGTGGGCGGCCCATCGCGATCAGGTCTGCGCGACCTTCCTGAATCATTTGTGCAGCCATCGAAGGATCGTGAATTCGCCCGACCGCGATCACAGGCACGTCGACCGCGTGGCGGACGGCTTCCGCGCATGCGGCATTCAGGCCGTCTTGATAATGAGCGCCGTTGACCATTTGCGTGACGAACCGATCGATGACTCCGCCGCTTACATGAAATGCATCGACGCCAGCCTCTGCGAGCGCCGGGGCGATGCGCGCGGTATCGAAACTTTCGCGTCCGCCCGCGATGCGTTCATAACCTGAAATGCGAAGTGTAATGGGAAAGTCTTCTCCGACTTCGGTCTTAATCGCGCGCACAACTTCGATGATCGCGCGGATGCGGGTTTCTGGTTTGCGCGCCGCATATTCGTCTTTGCGTGCGTTGCGCCAAGGCGTAAGAAACGAGCCGAGCAACATATATCCGTGAGCGGCATGCAACTCGATACCATCGTAGCCCGCGCTACGAATGCGAACAGCCGCCGCACGGTACAGGTCAACGACCTGCTTGAACTCTTGAGGCGTGATGGCTTTAGACGTTGTCCCCGTGAGATACGACTGGACGCCCGATGGGCCCAGTGCCTCGACTTTGTGCATTTCGGGGCCAAGTCCGTCGGGGCCCGCATGGGCGATCTGGGGTTGGATCTTCGCACCGTGGGCGTGCACAGCTTCAACGAGTGCACGGTGGTCAGAAACCACGTCGTCGTTTGCAAAGTGAAGGGATGTGGGAACTTCTTTGTGCTTTTCGTCGATTGCGCTTGCACCCAGCGTGATGAGCCCGACACCGCCTTTGGCTCGGGCTTCAAAATATTGGATCGAGCGTTCGGTGGGACGGCCGTCTTGGGTGCCAAAGCTGTTTTCCATCGGCGACATGACGAGCCGATTGCGCAGCTCCATTGTTCCAATGCGGATCGGCGACAAGAGAGGCGAGTAGTCAGTCATTGTTCAGGGCTTGCTGCAGCTTCGCGGGGGGGCGTCACATGGAACGCGCGCGCGACTTGTTCGTCGAGATCGTTCGCGACTTGTTCTGGGGCTCGCACCATGCCGCCTTCGAGCCAGTGGGCGAGTTCAACCTGTTGCATCGACACCACCATGCGCGCAATCAAGTAGGGGTCTCGATCGATGAAGACACCTCCTTCGATGCAACGTTGGCAAGTGGCTCGCAAGCGCTCGAGTGCGAGACGCCACGATTCTGTGCGCCCTTGGCTCTCAGACGCACTTGGCTCGGTTCCCCAAGTGAACCCGCCATGCAGACGTAGCTTTAAGAAGTTGGGATTTTCGAGGAAGTAGATCGTCGTCGCGCGCAGGCCGGCTAGCATCGCAGGCAGAGGCTCAGGGATGGACTGCGACCATTCCACAGCTCGCCGGTGAAGTTCCTGGTCGCCCGCTTCTTGAATGGCCTGGTAGATCGCCGCCTTGCCGGGGAAGACCGAGTAGAGGGTCTGCAACGACACGCCCGACTGTTCGGCAATTTCGCCGATCTTGGCGGTGTCGTAACCCTTGTCGGCAAACACGCTCTCGGCCGCATCGAGGATCAGCTGCCGGTACAAGTCTTCCTTGGCCCGGCGCGCTTTCCCCTTGGCGCCGTTTGCACCGCTGACTTCCTGGGTCGTCATCACGACTCCCGACTTCAAAGCCCGTCCGGCATTACCCAATGCACCCGAGCAAAAAAACGAATTGACGATTATGTTTTTATAGACTAATGATCTGTAAACCGCAACTACTAGTCCGTGCCGTTTGGTACGTTCTTACTGGCATTTGGGCAATTTCCCCCGGCCCGCATCTGGAGAACCGACCGTGAAATTCAACCTCACCCTCACCTTTAATCCGATGGAACACTACGTGCCGCTCGCCAAAGCCGCGGACGAACTCGGTTGGGATTCCGTCAATGTCGGCGACGGGCTCTTCTTTTATGACGAGACGTCGGTCGACTATCCGTATACCGACAGCGGCGCTCGCTACTGGAGCGCAAACACCCAGTTCCTCGATCCCTTCGCGGTGATCTCTGCGATGGGCACGGTGACGAAAAATGTTCGCTTCCTCATTAATGTGTTGAAGCTGCCCGTTCGCAATCCACTACTCGTTGCAAAGCTCTGCGGCACGACCACCTTCTTGACTGACGAACGACTTTCACTCGGCGTTGGCCTGAGCCCTTGGCCCGAAGATTTCGAGATCTGCGGCACCGATTGGAAGACCCGTGGTGCGCGCTGCGCTGAATCGATCGAGATCATCAAGAAGGCGCTCAGTGGTGAGTTCTTCGAGCACAAGGGTAAGCACTACGATTTCCCGAACTTGTCGATCAACCCCGTTCCCAACCAAGACATGCCGATCTTGATCGGTGGCACCGCAGAGCCCGTGCTTAAGCGCGCAGCCCGTATCGCGGATGGCTTCGTGTCGCCAAACACCACGGCGGACAACATCGACGAGATGATCAAGAAGATCCACGGCTACCGGAAGGAATACGGCACGGACAACAAGCCGTTCCAGATGGTTTCGGTCGCCATCGACGCATTCGACCTAGACGGGCATAAGCGCCTTGCGGACATGGGTGTTGATGAATGCTGCGACATGCCGTGGCTCTATTACGGAGGCAAGTTTAAGTCGCCTGTCGATGAGAAGATCGAGCACATGAAGCGCTTTACGGACGAAGTCATCGCCAAGATGTAGGGCGTTCGTCGCTGAGCCGTGTCCACAGGGCTGGCCGTGAACTCTGCCATGAATAGAGGATATTCCTATGAAGCATTGGGTCTCGCTCGTCAACGTTCCGGAAGTCGATCAGTACATCGATATCGCCAAGCACGCCGAAGAGGTTGGCTTTTATGGCATTTCGATTGCCGACCATCTCGTGATGCCAACTGGGGAGCTTGAGTCAAAGTATCCCTACACCCCGGACGGCAAGATGTGGTGGCCCGAAGATGTTCCGTGGCCCGACCCGTGGGTCACGCTCACCGCGCTTGGGGTTGCCACCAAGAACCTGCATCTCGCGACGAACATCTACCTGGCGGCACTTCGAGACCCCTTTACCGCGGCACGTGCGATCTCGGCGGCGTCCATCTTTACGAACGGGCGTGTTCACTGCGGTGTGTCGGCGGGTTGGATCAAGGAAGAATACGACTTGATCGGGGTCGACTTTAAGTCGCGGGGACGACGGCTCGACGAGACGATCGAAGTGATGCAAAAGCTTTGGACGGGTAAGAGTGTCGAACACAAAGGTGAATTCTTCGAATTTCAGAATGCGCTGATGAGCCCCGCACCTCCAGTCAAAATTCCGATCTGGAGTGGCGGAGCGAGCAAGGCTGCTTTCCGTCGCGCCGCGGCCAATGATGGTTGGCTCGGTGTTCCGATGATGGCTGACGCACTGATTGAAACCATCCACGGTTTCAAGGCTGCGCGAGAAAAGATCGGAAAGCAAAACGAGCCCTTCGACGTTTGCTGCAGCTTGATCCAACCTCTCACCGAGGACCTCGAAGGTCAACTCGAAGAGTTGGGCGCACATCACAACATGACGTTGCCCTGGGTGGTGACGCCGTGGGGACGCGCGCCGTGGCTCAAGGAGGGCGAGGATGTTGCGGACCTCGACACCAAGAAGCGAGCAATGGAACGCTTCGCCAACAAGGTGATCCACCGCAAGTCGTAGTCTTCTGCTGCGCGAGAGCATTCGCAAAAAAGAGAAGTTCCGCGACCAACCAAGGACCTCCCATGTCAGAACTCAGCGCCCTGTTCAGCCCCATCAAGATCGGTTCGATGGAACTCGAAAACCGAATCGTGATGGCTCCCATGACGGTTGACTACGGCTTGCCGGATGAAACTCCGTCTCCCCGTCATCTCGCTTACTACGGCGAGCGCGCTGCAGGTGGCATGGCGCTGATTGGTCTCGAAGTGTGCAGCGTAGACGCCGACCATCGATACCAGCAGCATTCGCTTGGTCTTCACAGTGATTCACAGATCGAAGGACATAAGAAGCTGGTTGACGCGATTCACGCGCACGGTGTAAAGGTTCAGCCCCAGATCTCCCACCCTGGCCCCGAGTCCCTGGCGCCGTTCTTCAAGCAAATGCAACCGATGGGCCCGTCGGCGTGCCGAACCGAAACTACGAAGCAGCTCTGTCGCGAGATGGATCTTGAAGAGATCGAGGCGGTCATCGAAATGTACGGCGAGGGTGCACGGCGTGCGCGCGAAGCCGGCTATGACGGCATCGAGCTCCACGCGGCACATAACTACATGATGTTGGGTTCCTTTATTTCGTCGCTTCGAAACTTTCGTACGGACGAATACGCCGGCGGCAAGTTCGAAGGCCGCGCAAAGTTTCCGCTCGAGGTTCTCGCCCGCATTCGCCAGAAAGTGGGGGACGACTTCCCGATCACCATGCGGATTTCGGGTTTCGAACGGCAGAGTGGCGGGCGAGAGATCAATGACACCCAGCGGCTCGCGCCCTTGCTGGCTTCCGCAGGAGTGGATTGCTTTCACGTCAGCGGCGGCGTCGGCGACGCGAACATTACGCAGATTATCACGGGGCCCGAATTCGGCGCTGGCTACAACGTCGCCGCGGCAACCGCGATCAAACAGGTCGTTGACGTGCCGGTTCTCGTGGTTGGCCAGAATATGGACCCGGTCGAAGCAGACAAGATTGTCGCCGAAGGTCGAGCCGACTTGATCGCGATGGGGCGCAGCCTGCTCGCCGATCCACAGTTGCCAAACAAAGCCCGTGAAGGACGTCTGCGAGAAATCAATCGTTGCAACTTGTGCCAGGGTTGCGTCGACAGCATGACGGCCGACTTTAACGGAGCAGCCTGTTCCGTGAATCCCCGCGCTGGGAAGGAAGAGCAGTTTCCCCTTGAAGCCGCGGTGACTCCGAAGAAGGTTGTCGTAGTGGGTGGAGGGCCAGGTGGCATGGCGGCAGCGATGTATGCGTGCGAACGCGGTCACCAAGTCACGTTGATCGAAAAGGAAGCCGAGCTTGGCGGCGCTTTCCGTTGGGCTTCGGTGCTCTTCGAAAAGAACCAGTTGTTTCTCGACTACCTCAAGGCGCGCGTGACTGACTTGCCCGTCGATGTTCAGCTCAATACGGAAGCGAACGAGACGACGCTCAAAGATCTTGCTCCCGACGCCATCATCTTGGCAACCGGGGGCCGTTTCGAAAGCCCCGAAATTCCTGGCGACCAAGCTGCCCACGTGATCCGCGGCAAGGGAGTCGTCGAACTTGTGAAGCGCGCCGGTGCGAAGGCGAACCTTGAAGTCGGCAACAAGGTTGCCGTGATCGGTGCAAACCTCATTGGAATCGAACTGGCCGAAGTTCTGGCGCAAAGCGGACGGAGCGTTCATCTCATTGAACCCAGCAGCCGCATGGCGACACCGGCCGGCAAGAAGCGCCGAGCCGATCACTGCAAGAAACTCGACACGCTGGGCGTACCGGTCAATACAGGGGTGGGCGTGAAGGAGATCACCGCCAAGGGTGTGACCCTCGAACTCGCCGCGGGGCGTACGAGCGAGGTTCTCGCCGACACGGTGATCGTTGTCGGTTATCCAGGGGCGGACTCGAGCCTAGCCGAAAAGGTACAAGACCTGGCGTCCGAGGTGCATTCGATCGGCGACGCGACGGGCTTTGGCTTGTCGAAGAAAGCGGTTCAAGAAGCGATGGAGATCGCGTACGCGATTTAGCTAGGCTGCTTCGTTCACCGCTCGGCAGTGAAACACATGAGCCGGGCCAACTTCTATTGCACGCTCACGCGCAGTAATCGAAGGAACGAAAACCATGCGCTTCACCCTGAATGTCACCATGCTCGACCCCGCGCAGTACGTCCCCATTGCGCAAGCCGCAGAAGCCGCCGGGTTCTACGCGGTCAGTGTTCCCGACAGCATCTTCTACCCCGAAGAAGCCATCGGCGAATACCCCTACCACGAGGGTCGTGAGTTTCTCGAAGACAAACCCTTCGTAGAGCCCATGGTTGCGATTGCGGCGATGTCGCAGGCGACCACGACGCTTCATTTCAGTACTTTCGTCATCAAACTCGCAATACGCGACGCGCTCATCGCAGCCAAGACCGCGCTTTCGGTCGCCGTCATGAACGGCAATCGCTTGACGATGGGTGTCGGGATCAGTCCCTGGCTCGACGACTTTGAGTACTGCAACGTACCCTTCGAAGGCCGCGGCAAACGGCTCGACGAAATGATCGAAGTTCTGCGTGGCGTGCAAAGTGGCGATTACTTCGAATACCACGGCGAGCACTTCGACTTCACACGCCTCAAGATGTGCCCGGTGCCTGATCAACCGGTGAAGATCACAGTGGGTGGACATTCCCCACCGGCGCTTCGGCGTGCCGCGAAGCTGGGTGATGGCTGGGTGGCGGCCAATATCACGCGCGAACAAGCGCGGGGTCTGGTTGGCATGCTGAACGGGTATCGCAAAGAGTTTGGCTCGGACGCCAACGCTGACTACATCGTGCAGGCCATGCTGACCGACATCGACGTTTTTTCGCCCGAGGGTTATCGCGAGGGAGAAGAACTCGGGCTCACCGATGTAACGCTCTCTCCCTGGGGTGTCTACGACACTGAGCAACTCGAACTGAGCGAGCGTCTCGATCGCATCAAGCTGTTCGCGGACGAGGTTATCGCAAAGTACTAGCGGCCTACCGCATGTCCGCATTTTGAATACGGAGAGAATCATGAGTGACGAACTGGCTCCGGCACTTCCTTCATGGGAAGAGACTTGCGCCAAATTGACGGGGCCAGATGGCCCTTTCGAGACCGTTGAAGAAACCGTTCTCGGCGAAACGATGCGGGTCTACAAAAGCCGCGTACATTCGCTCCGTGAGTTGCTTGAACGCTCCCAGGCATTTGCAGGCAATGATTACCTTGTCTTCTCGGACGGGCGCCGCTGGACATACGCAGATCACCTGCGCGACGTTTCTTCCGTTGCTGAGGCGCTGCATGACGAGTACGGCATCGGCAAAGGGGATCGCGTTGCGATTCTTGCCGCCAACGCACCCGAATGGATCTTGACCTTTTGGGCGACCGTGTCGCTCGGTGGGGTTGTCGTCGGGATGAACGGGTGGTGGGCCGCAGATGAAATTCGGCACGCTCTCGACTTGACCAAGCCCAAACTCCTTGTCGCCGACGCGCGACGGCTCGAGCGTCTTGAAGGCGAAGCCCCTGGCATGTCGGTTGCTGTCATCGAGCAAGACTTTCAGCGCTTCCTTGATCACAACCCCGAAGCGGTGCTTTCCGACGTCGCAATTGCGGAAGACGACCCGGCAGTTGTCTTGTTTACCTCGGGGACGACTGGACGCCCCAAAGCTCCCCTCCTGAGTCACCGCAACATCGTTTCCTTCGTGGGCTCGACGTTTTTGATCGGCACCGCGCGCGCCATGACAGAGCCGCCGCAAGAAGGAAGTCCGGGCGCGATTCTTGCGCCGTTCCCGTTGTTTCATGTTTCGGGTTTGTTCGGCACCACAGTGGCGGCATTGGCCGGTGGTCAGAAGACCGTTTGGCCGTCTGGTCGTTTCGACCCCGCCGCCGTTATCGCCCTTTGCAAGAACGAAGGGGTTTCGAGTTTTACGGGCGCGGCGACTCACGTGTTCCGCGTGCTGAATCATCCCGATATCGAAACCCTAAACCCAAAACAGTTTACGAATGTCGGCGCTGCGGGTTCCGCGACTTCACCCGAGCTTCTACGCGCGATCCACGAACGCTTCCCACACTTGGGCAAGGTTGTAGGGACCGGTTACGGCTCAACTGAGAGTGGCGCGTTGATTTCATACGCGCCCGGCGCGATGCTCGAAGAAGTCTCGAATTGCGTAGGAACCCCACTTCCCGTCGCAGAGGTTAAGGTTGTCGACGCAGACGGCAAAGAAGTTGCGGAAGGCGAAGTCGGCACCATTTGCGCGCGAAGTCCCATGGTGATGCTGGGCTACTACGAAAATCCAGATGCCAACGAGAAGACGATTCTGCCAGGACGCTGGCTCGACACCGGTGACTTCGGTCGCCTGCGTGAAGGGCGTTTGTACATGGAGTCACGTCTTCGCGACTTGATTATCCGTGGCGGCGAGAACATCTACCCGATCGAAATCGAAAACCGCCTCGAAGAACATCCGGCGGTCATGGACGTTGCAGTGTTTGGTGTTGACCACCCGGAGATGGGACAGGAAGTGAAAGCGGTCGTCGTTCCGCACGCAGGGAAGAGCATCAACGAAAAGGAAGTTCGAGACTTCGTGGCGGAAAGCCTGGCCTACTTCAAGGTCCCGGCACACGTTGAAGTGCGTAGCGAACCCCTTCCACGCAATGCGACGGGCAAGGTGTTGAAGCATGTGGTCTCGGGAGATGCAGAGAACAGTTTCGTCGAAGAAACGTAGCGAACGCGGGGCCGTTTCAATTCCGGACGGTCGCAGCGGAACTCTTGTGCCTCCTGCGAGTTCGCCACGCAATGGCACAGTGCGCGTCGCATGCTTACATCGTCCGCATGCGGAACGCGGGTTCTTCGACCCGCTCGCTCGATAGGGTGCCCTTGTTCTCGGGTTCTACGGCGCTTCGGACAGATGCCATCGAGGTTCTGTGAAGTCGACGAACGTCGACGGCGCAATGGTTTTGTCCCGCTCCTAACGCGGGGACTCGCGTGGCGCGTTTTCTATAGAGCCAGTCCCGTCGCGCGCCTTCTGGATCCGGACGGCGATCGAACTCATTCGTGGAATCCCCGAGTATGGATCGAACTCCGTCCGGTTGTCGATCAAGCGACCCGTGGTGCTTCCGATCTCGCGATAGTCTTTGTCGCGTTCTGGCGCGTCTCCAAAAGCGTGCGCCATCGACACCACTCCACGGCGCAGACCTTTTTCTTCCGCAGCAATCCCGATGATCATGCCGCGCTCCGATTCGATCTGAATCACGCTCCCGGCCTCGATGTTCAGTGCCTGGAGATCGTCTGGATTCATGAACGAAGGGTTGTAGGTGTTCTTTCGCGAGAAGTTGGGAAGGTCGCGGCCTGCGGAGTTGTAGACCCCACGCGATCGGCGTGAAATGAGACGGAAAGGAAAGTCATCACGCGCTTGTTGGTCGTCTTCTTCGCGAACGTCCACGAGTTCGCCAAGCATGGTTGGCTCTGCGAGTTCGAGTTTTCCGTCCCAGCCCGGTTCCTTTGCGGCAACAAGGGTTTCGCCATTGTCGAATACCGCACCGCCTTGCTGCTCTCTTAGGGCCGAGAGAGGGATGCGTGTCCCCGCGAACATGAGGTCGAGTAGTTCTTCGGTGGTTGGCTTTGTTCCCATGTCGAGTGCGAGGGGCTTGTTCGCTGCGCGAAGCGGGCCGGCCTCCGCTCGAATCGGATACAGCGAGAGTGGCAACTGCTGTCGCTTCGCAAGGCCATAGAAAAACTCCCACTCCTCAATGACGTCGGACCCATTGGGTGGATCAATCAACGCCGGCGTGTATTGACCGTACGCTCTCGAGTAACCGATCCCCGGCCACATTTGTTCGGGGGCTTCGACTTGGTAAGTCGTTCCGGGGACTTCCAATGAAAGCTTGGGTGCAATGACGTAGTCGGACAACTTCGCGGTTGCTGACATCTTGATGTCGAGGGTGACGCACAGCTCGAGTTTCTCGAGTGCTTCAAGGGTGAGCTTTTGATCCGGCCAAGCCACGACGGGGTTGCCGCCGATACAAACCAGGGCGCGAATCTGTCCTTTGCCTTCAAGCAAAATCTCTTCTGCGAGCGCGGCGGTTGGGAGTCCGGCTGCGGAATTTCCCAGGTCTCTCACGCGGAGTTTCTCTCCGAAGCCCCAGCCTTTGCGCGGAGACATCGCCTGCGCGTTTGCTTTGGCGGGGGACATCAGGACGCCGGGGTTTGGGAGGGCTTCGCCTTCGCGTCTCCAATTGCCGCAGAGTGTGTTGAGGCACAGGATCAAGTACTCAGTGAGGTTCCCGCGCGGCGACATGTTGGGGCCCGTGCCCGCTGCGGCGGCGGCCTTTGTGCCGCCTGCAAACATCTTTGCGGCCGCAACAAGGTCGTCCTCGTCGACGCCGGATCTTTGTGCTGCATACCCTGGTGTGAACTCTCGTACAGCATCGACAAGTCGTTCAAAGCCTTGGGTGTTGCTCGCGACGAAGTCTTTGTCGTACAACTCGTCGCGAATGATTACGTGGATCAACCCAGCGAGTAGCGTTGGATCTTCACCGGGGCGCGACTGCAAGTGAATGTCTGCGTGACGCGTCGCCTCAGACTTGCGCGGGTCGACCACGATCAACTTCTGACCACGCTTGCGCGCTTCGGTCATGCTGCGTGCGGGGTTCGCACACGACACCGTTGCAACCATCGAAACTTCGGGGTTCGTTCCGATGAGCATCCAGGTGTCGGCCTCGTCGTACATATAGCCGCCGCCCAACCAGCGGCCGTGCAGTGCGTTGGCGATGTGTTTCCCCGGTTGATCAATCGTCGAAGCGGCGAACACCATGCGCGAGCCGTTTGCGATCAACCAGCCAACACCGGAGGCCGCTGCCGCTACATATTGGTTCGATGAAGTTCCGATATAAATTGCAACAGAACGAGGGCCATGTTTCTCAACAATCTGTTGGACGCGCGCGGCGACTTCATCCATGGCTTGCTCGCTCGAAATGGATTCGAAGCTGCCGTCCGCTTGTCGCTTTTGTGTATGGAGGAGGCGATCTGGATGCGTGTGTTGGGCGGGCAGGTCGCGACCGCGCGAACAGGTGTAACCGCGATAGACCGGATTCTGCGGGTCGCCCTTTACCGTGCGGGGCACGCCGTCTTTGACTTCGACGAGGATCGCGCACGCGGCGTGGCAGAAACGGCAGATCGAATGATGGGTTGTGAGAGAGGAGGGCATGGCGTGTTCAGTGTACCCGTCGACCTCGTGCTGCGCGTAGTCGTGTACGGAGACGGGGGGACGGTTACTCAGCACTCGAAGTCTCCAAGTATCTGAAAATGATGAGAAAAAACTTTATCCCCGGAGGGAATCTGGGCTGAATGAAGTGTCGCTCGATTCGGACCAACCGTCTACGATTCCGCGATGATTGATCTCTCTCGCGATGGTGAAGTGTTTGTTCTACGGCTGGATAACGGCGAAAACCGTTTCGGTCCCGAACTGATTGAAGGTTGGAACCAGGCACTCGACGAAGTAGAAAAGGCCGACGGACCCAAAGCATTGGTGACGACCGGGACGGGCAAGTTCTATTCGAATGGTCTCGACCTCGACTACATGATGTCAGATGCGTCTGGCGACGCGAACACATATTTAAGTCAGGTCATGGGCATCATGGAACGCGTCTTGTTCTTTCCTGCCTACACCGTTGCTGCAATGAATGGCCATGCGTTTGGCGCTGGCGCGCAGACCGCCCTGGGTCACGACCTGCGAATTATGCGAACGGAGCGCGGTTATTTCTGTATGCCGGAAGTCGACATGAAGGCCGACCTGCATCCTGGCATGACCGCGATCATTCAAGCACGCTTGCCCCATCAGACGGCACATGAAGTGGTTGTGACGGGCACGCGTTATGGCGCGGAGCTCGCCCTCGAAAAAAAGATCGTGGACGTGATCTTGCCCGAAGAAGAAGTTCTGCCCCATGCAGTCGCGGTTGCTGCCTCGTATGCATCGAAAGCGCACCCCATTATGGGCACGCTCAAGCGCGGCATGTACCCGGCAACCGGTGCCGCGATGCGCACGACGATGGACTTCCAGGGCATCCCGTAGCGTTTTTGAAAGTGTGTCGAGACGGCGTCTAGCGCCAACGAATGGCATTTTTGCATTATGAAATGAATTGGAGGAATAGGGCATGCTTCGAAAGCTTGACGAAAACCTGTGGGTCATCGATCACGAGTTTGCGATGCCGGGCGGGGTTCAGATTGGAACCCGGACAACGGTGATTCGTCTTTCCGACGGCAGTCTGTTCGTGCACGCACTCGGCCCTGCAGACGATGGGGATCATGTCGAGATTTCGAAACTTGGCGACGTTGCGCACGCGGTTGCGCCGAACTTGTTTCACAACGAATTCGTTGAAGACTGGGCCGCGCGTTATGTCGGCGCGAAGTTCTATGCGCCGGAAACGTTCGAAGAAAAGGTACCGTCCCTCGACTTCGAAGTGCTCACCGACGAAACACCCGCGGCTTGGTCGGCGGACATCAAGCAAGTGAAGGTCGAGGGTGCGCCGGTCCTGGGCGAGACCGTCTTCTTTCACCCGTCGAGCCGGACCCTTTTGCTCACCGACCTTTGCTTCAACATGGTGCATTCGGATTCATTCATCACACGGCTCGTGATGCGCATTATGGGCGGATACGGCCATTTCGGGCCTTCTCGCCTCGCAAAGTCTTTTATGAAGGACAAAGCCGCGATTCGCCGCGGGATCGACAAGATCCTCGAATGGGACTTCGACCGCGTGACGGTTACGCACGGGGTGGTGCTCGAACGCGGGGGCCACGAAAAGTTTAAGCAAGGCTACGCGTGGCTAAAGGGCTAAGCGATCTAGCTGCGCCGCGTGCTTATTAAGTGGGAACGACTTCTGAAAACAGTTGGCCATATCCAACTGGGAAGTAGGTTTCATCGTAGACACCCTTTGCAACCAAGAAGTCGTGAAAGGCTTTGAGGTTGTAGCAAGGGATACCCGAATGGAAGTGATGCTCGAGGTGGTAGTTGAGGTTGAAGGGCGCAACGAACGGCTTTTCGAACCAGCGCACAATCGTAGTGCGCGTGTTGAGCCGCGGGTCTGGATCGTACAAATCGGGAGTCCCGCCGTGTTCGGCCACTTGTCGCAAGCGTGCGATTAACATGTACGTCGTCAAGAACGATGCGGGCCACATGAGATAAAGCCAACCTTCGCCCGCCATGAGCAAGGCACCGAACATCAAGCCGTTCACAATAATGTGACCGCCGAGTGCATTCTCTTTCCAGGGCACACCAAAGATTCCAGCCTTGCCTCGGCGCCACGTAGCACGAAGTGCCTTCCATCCGGTTTGTCCGGTCAAGTCACGCATCACTTTGCGGCCGAAGCTCGATCGACTGATCGGATACTTGCTGTAGTTGGGGAGGTCGGGGTCGTCTGGAGTGCCGGCGAGTACGTGGTGCCGCCGGTGCCCGGCGGCATAACGCGGCAAGTCGGACAGGATCGGATACGCGCACAGCCATTGGCCGACATGGAGGTTTGCGGCCTTGTTCGCAAATAGAGTTTCGTGCCCACAATCGTGCATCAAGGCCGCGAAACCCAGCTGACGTCCCCCTAAGAGGGCGATTCCGACCAGGATCGTGATGGGGTTCGTAAACATCGCAACGCCCGCAAAGATCAACACCACCATCAACCAGTTGAAGGCGATCGCGCCAATCGCGCGCCAATCGCTGCGCTTGGTAAAGGATGCGAGCTCCTTTGGAGTGACGAAGTCGGTGATGCGCAGGGGCCGGCGTGTGGGCTCGGCGGTTGCGGTTGTCATGGTGTTTCTCCTTTCAATGTCTCGACAGTCATGGGTGACCGTGTGAAGAGCGGGTGGCGTGAGATTTCAGGTGCTCGCCAACCCGGGCACTTCGCTCGGTACGGAGTCGAGGGGCCCCATGTCGACGGGGCTTCGTTCGAGTTGAACCGAGGCACCGGCCCATTGCTTCCAAGCTTCGCGACCCACGCGATCGTACTGCCGCATGGCTTCGACGACCGCGCTTCGAGCCGCGGTGTCGATCATCTCTTTCGGGAGCAAAGGGTCGAGCACAAGTTGTCGAACAGCTTCGCCACCAATCTGAAACGACTCGGCCATCGCTTCGTCGACGGATAGCTCTAGAAAACGTGCAGTACTGCGCTCGAGGTTGGCGCGTGTCTCGGCATATCGCGCTTCAAGGTCGGCCGTCGCCCAAAGGTTGCGCGCACGCTGCTCAAGCTCGGCGTCGAGGTCATTCAATTGAAAAAGGACCGGCGCCGGTGCAAAGCCAAGTTCGACGAGGCGTTCGCGACAAGTTGTCGCCCCCCCGACCAAGTTGTTGGGTCGCACCATCAGCGCGGGCGAAAGCCGTTCGAAGCCAAGCAAGCGAAGCGCGCGATCCCGCACCTTCGCCCCTCGACGATCGCGCCGGGGGAGTCCGCTGGTCTCGACTGCGAGGTAACTCCCATCCCAATCGCAGACGCCTTGCTCGAGCGTGGGCCAGCTGCGCACCTTTCGATTGACGGGCTGTGCCTTGCGACTCAGGCGATAGAAGCCACGCGTGTCCGATTCGATCGACGCACTAGAACGCAGCCGCGCGAGTGCCACCCGCATGCTGTTCTCGCCGATTCCGAATAGTGCCGCTGCGCGCACCAGGGCAGCAACCGGGACGGGATGGCGGGCGGGCATGGTTGAAAGCAGATCGATCACGAGTGTCTTTGCGGAGACGGGCTTGGCCTGCCTTGGGTACATAAATGAACCTTGTGTGCGAAACTCGTTATTACCAGTTTGATACATTATCTATTAAAATAGACATGAATAGGTGGATTCCACAAAAAAACGACTAACCAATTGAAAGTAATCATGAAATTCAATTTCACTGAACTGGAAACCTGGCTGAAACTGAGATCTCGTGCAGCTAGGTTCAACTCGCGCGCGAGGTTTGCTCGTCCTGGGCGTCCGCTCGCATACGCAGCACCTCGCGAACCCGTGTCCTACCGTGGGTCTCAAGCGCTTGATTCCCGGCAAGTTTTCATTCATGGCTGAGACAACATCGGGTTGATCACTTCACAAACACGCACACGTTCGCGATCCACTGCCGAAATCGGCCCGGAGCCCAAAATGACCAGCGCTGAAGGCGACAACGCCCACGATCTTCCACTGATCGATCACCCCGATCGCATTACCCCCGAGTGGCTCAGTGGTGTGTTGGCAAACAATGAAATCAACGCATCCGTGACGGGTTTTCGGTCGAGTCCCGTCGGGACCGGCCAGATGGCGGACAACTATCGCCTCGAACTCGAATACCAGGACAAGCCCGAGGGTGCGCCCGATTCGTTCGTCGTAAAGGTCTGCTCTACGGATCCCACGAGCAGGGCGTCGGGGGCCGCGGGCGGGTACGTCACCGAGGTCAACTTCTATCGAGACCTCGCGTCGCGTCTCGCCGTGCGCACGCCGCACTGTTATCACGCAGATATCTCCGCAGCCAACGACGTGTTTGTTCTCGTGATGGAAGATCTTGCACCGGCGGAACAGGGCGATCAGATCCGCGGTTGCGGCCCCGATGAAGCACGGCTGGCTTTACAAAACCTTGCCGGCTTGCACGCTTCAAGTTGGTGCGATGCCAAGCTTGATGGGTATTCGTGGTTGAGTCGGGTGACCCCCGAAGTCGCGGCGCTCTTTACGAACATCCTCATGCCAGCGACAGAAGGGTTTATTGAGCGCTACAAGGCGAGGCTTTCGGATGAAGACGCTTCCGTGCTTCGTCACTTTGCCAACAACGCCGAGCGCTGGTTGACCGGACGGGGGGATCGCTTCGCGCTTGTGCATGGCGACTACCGTCTCGACAATCTCCTGTTCGGTACGCAGGCCGGTGGGGCTCCTGTTGCCGCAGTGGACTGGCAAACCGTGACGCTGGGGCATGCGGGCCGAGACACCGCCTACTTTCTCGGCAACTCACTCGTGATCGAAGACCGCATCAAGTACGAGCAAGACTTGATTCGTGGCTAGCACGACGCGTTATGTGCAGGCGGGGTCGCCGACTACACGTTTGCCGAGTGTTTTGACGATTATCGCTACGGCCACTTCCAAGGCCCGCTCGTCACGGTGCTCGGTGCCATGGCGGTGATCCAAACCGATCGCGGTGACGAAATGTTTATGGCCATGTGCTCGCGCGCATGCCAAGCCATCCGGGACCTCGAAAGCGACCAACTGATTTAAATAGATCCGCTGTCCAATACGGCGATCATCCAGGCTGATCACAGGAGAAGACATGCTCTCAAAACTCGACGACTATCCCATTCACCAAACTTCAGAGCCGCTGGTCCACCCTGCGTCGAGCGATCGCAATGTCTATGACCGTTACTGGTTCAACGGCTATCAAGACGATGGTGCCTTCTATTTTGGAATCGGCGCGGCCCTCTACCCAAACCTGGGCATCATGGACTGTGGTCTGTCGCTTGTAATCGATGGCAAGCAGTATGCCTTCCACGGTTCTCGCCGCGCTCCGGTTGAGCCCACGGACCTGAACATCGGCCCGTTTTCAATCGACATCCAAGAACCGATGAAGCGCTTGAAGGTGACTCTCGACGACAACGAAACGGGAATCGCGGGTGAACTTCAGTGGATTCCGCGAACCGCGAGCATCGAAGAAGGGCACCAACTCGCTCGCCGACGTGTCGGCCGGATGGAAGCCACGCGCTTCAATCAGTTTGGTCATTGGGAAGGTGAGATCCGCTACGAAGGCAAGTCCGTCAAGATCGATCCTTCACGCGTGTTCGGCACCAAGGATCGCAGCTGGGGCTTGCGCCCGGTGGGAGACCCCGCGCCTCCTGGCGCCCCTCCGACCGAACCCGGTGGCGTCTTCTTTCTATGGGCACCACTGCACTGGAAAGATCGCTGCACCCATCTCGGGCTCTTCGAAAACAAACACGGCGTGCAGTGGCATTTCGATGGAATGATTTGTCCCGTCTACGAGGACGTGAGCGACATCCCGGGCACCGAAGACCCCGCAACGGAGTTCCTTGCCGGCGGTGAACACAACATGACCTTTATCCCGGGAACGCGTCGCGCCAATTCGGCGGACATCACCCTGCACACCCTCGACGGCAAGCGCGAAGACATTCACCTCGACCCGGTTCTGTGCTTCCGCATGAAAGGGATCGGGTACATGCATCCTGAATGGGGTCACGGCAAGTGGAAGGGCGAACTCGCAATTGGCGGCGAAAGCTGGAAGTGCGACGAGGTCGATGAGAACGCTTACGAC
>JASDVE010000131.1:23795-30103 GCA_041891195.1 Myxococcota bacterium
AACGTTCACATTCAACAGGTTGTGATGGCGACCAGTGGCGATCAAAAAGGGATCGGTGTTCTCGAACAGATCCACATCGGTCCGCATGCGCGCTACGGCTTCAAAAATATTTTCGGAGATTGAGCCTTGTCTGATTCAGCCGTGTTGGTGAAGCGCAAAGATGAGGGCGGCATCTGCACCCTTAGTCTGAACAGGCCAGACGCCCTTAACGCACTCTCTCTTGGGGTATTTGAAGAACTCGAAGCCCACGCCAAGACGATTGCGCAACAGACGGATGAAGTCGGTTGCGTGATCTTGCGCGGTGAGGGGCGGTCTTTTTCCTCGGGCAATGACATCAAGTCGTTACAAGCGGGGGATAAGGATCCTCATCTCCACTACCGAACCGATGTGATCAACCTGCTTGAGGCGTTGCCGCAGCCCGTCATCGCGAGTGTGCGCGGACATTGTTATACCGGTGCGCTTGAGCTCGCGTTGATCGCCGACTTGCTCGTCGCGAGTGACACGGCGAAGTTTCGCGACACCCACGCGGGTTGGGGCATGGTGCCGATGTGGGGGATGACGGCGAGACTGCCGCACCGCATTGGTGTGAAGCGTGCCAAAGAACTGATGTACACCGGTCGTGTCTTGAGCGGAGACGAAGCTGTTGAGTTCGGGCTTGCCAATGTGTGCGTGTCTGATGACGCTCTCGAGACCGCAACCCTTGAAATGGCGCAGCGCATCGTTGAGCAGTCATGGCATTCGCTGCGCGAAGGCAAGGCGTTGATCGACGCCGCTTCTCGCATGACCTACGAAGAGGGTCTTGCGTGGGAACGGGCCAATAGCAAAGGCACGACGCCCGACCTTGAAGCCCGACTCGCAAGCTTCGGTAAGCGGAGTTGAGGCGCGCCGCACGCACTTGACTTTACGCCCGTGCGGCGAGAGATCGCGAGACGCGGGTTCGCGTGCGCCAACTCGGACCCTTGCACGCAGTGTCTCGCCGCTCGCAAATCTTCGTGGTATCGGTGCGCTTCAAAATCGTGCGGGTCCTAGCGGTATGCTCCGGTTGAAGGTGTGCCGTCGCATTCGTCAAGCCGAGCAATACGTCCCCGCGTTCATTCGAGAACGCGCGGCGCACAGTGGAGAGGGGGAGGGCACCGCGGTTTACCGCAGCATGCCCTGCAAAACACCCCAAACCCGCTTGGCGATCAACTTGTGGCCTTCTGCAGTGGGGTGGATGCCGTCGACTTGATTGAGCCTCGGTCGCGCGGCGACGTCTTCAAGCAAAAAAGGAATCAGCTGTGCAGCGTACTGGCTGGCGAGGTCCGTATACGTCGATTCGAACTTCTGAATGTAAGTTGAGCCCAGATTCGGCGCGGCGCGCATGCCCGCCACTAAAAGCTTCGCGTTCGGGTTTGCGGCCCGGGTGCGCTCGATGATCTTTGTCAGGTTCTGCCGCATGGCGTCGGGGTCGAGGCCTCTAAGCATGTCGTTGGCTCCGAGTTCGAGTACCAGTACCGAAACGGGGGACTGCAATAACCAGTCGATGCGCCGTAGGCCGCCGGCGGAAGTGTCTCCGCTCACGCCCGCGTTGACGACGCGGAAATTAAAGCCTTCCGCGTCGATCTCCTTTTGGATCAGAGAGGGAAAGGCTTCTTGGGATGGGAGGCCGTAGCCCGCCGTCAGGCTGGTGCCGATAAATAGGATCACCGGCCGATCGTCCGCGGCGATCGACGCATTCGACGCGAACCAGACGAAGATCATCGCGAATATCGTCGTAGTAAAGAATGTCGCGTTGCGAGCGATAGCGCGGCCCAGCGAGTATTGTCCGCGCCAACGTTGTGTCAAAATCTTCATCGTCCATGATCGTCGCGCGGAACCTGAGCCAGCGCTACCCGCGTGCGGGTGGCGAGGGGCCGTTGACCGTGCTCGACGACGTTTCGATCGAGGTCTTGAAAGGCGAGATCGTCAGTATTCTTGGCCCTTCCGGTAGCGGGAAGACGACTTTGCTCGGGCTACTTGCCGGTCTCGATTTGCCGTCGGAAGGTTCGGTCACTTTGGCTGGCTCCGACTTGTCGAATCTCAATGAAGATGCCCGTGCGGCACTACGTGCCGATGCAATTGGCTTTGTGTTTCAAAGCTTTCAACTGATCCCAACCCTGACCGCTCTCGAAAACGTGCTTGTCCCGTTGGAGCTTCTGCCCGCCCATCGCGCGATCAGCCGTGCGGCGGCACAAGCCCAAGCGACATCGCTTCTTGAGCGAGTTGGGCTCGTGAAACGTTTGCACCACTACCCCGCGCAACTTTCGGGAGGCGAGCAGCAGCGGGTTGGTATTGCGCGCGCATTCGCAAACGAGCCGCGCATCTTATTCGCCGACGAGCCGACCGGGAACCTTGATGGGGAAACCGGACGTGGCGTCGTTGAACTTTTGTTCGATCTGAACCGTGAGCAGGGGACGACCCTGGTGATCGTTACCCATGACACCGAACTTGCACGACAGACAAACCGTATTATTACCCTGAAGTGCGGTCGAATCGAAAACATCGAGCAACGTGCAGGTGCTGGCTCCGTCATCGGAACAGAGGCAAAGGCTTGAACACCCGCTTTGTTGGGCAGATGATTCGCCGCGAGGCCCGTGCGTCTCGCAGGCACATGCTTCTATACGGGAGCTGTATGGCGCTTGGCATCGCGTCTTTGGTCGGCCTCCACGGTTTGCGCGCGGCGACGGAAGCGGCTGTCGACCTGCAATCGAAGCAGTTGCTTGGCGCCGACATTCGTTTCGAAAGTCGCTCGCCGATCGAAGGCGAGGGTGTCGAGCGTTTGCTCGAACTTGAAACGAGCAGCCAGGTCAAATCGACCCGCATCACGCGCTTCGGGTCCATGGCGATGGCCCGAACATCGGGCCGCAGCCGGCTCGTCGATATCCAAGCGGTAAGCAGCAACTTCCCACTTTATGGCGCGGTGACATCGGAGCCCGCAGAACGCTTTGCGTCCCTTCATGAAGAAGACGCAGTACCGCGGGCGCTGGTAGACCCAAGTCTCTTGATTCAACTCGACACTGCGGTCGGGGAGACCCTCGCAATCGGAAAGGTCGAATTCGAAATCGTCGGCAGCATTCAGAAGGCACCGGGTAGCATCGGGATGCAAACGCAGATCGCACCGCGGGTCTTGATTCCATCGTCTCGACTCGCGGAGACCGAACTCATTCGTCCCGGCAGCTTGGTCGAATATCAACTCTTCTTGCGAGGCCAGCACGATACGCTGACCCAGTGGCTCGCACAGAACCGTGCGCCTCTCGAAGACGCGCGTCTCGAAGTCACGACGGTGAAGGGGTACCAGAACGAACTCAATCGAAGCTTTGGTGTGCTGACGCGCTACCTCGCACTCGTGGGTCTCGCCGCCTTGGCGTTGGGCGGTGTCGGTGTTGCGGCAGGCATTCGCGTCTTTGTGCGCGAAAAGCTGGAAACGGTCGCGCTGTTGCGGTCTCTCGGTGCGAGCAGCTACGACATCTTCGCGGTCTTCGGTGTGCTTGCCCTTGGGCTTGGTGCACTTGCGGGGCTCGCGGGTTCGCTCGTCGGCACCGCGATGCAGTGGGGGCTTCCTGTTTTTATGCGCGGCTTGCTTCCGGTTGAAGTTGAAGCCGCGGTTGAACCCACTGCGATCATCACCGGCGTCGTGTTGGGTTTATGGGTGACGTTGCTGTTCGCGGCAGGACCGCTGATTGATCTCGTGCGCGTGCCCCCGCTGCGAGCATTGCGTGCAGATTTTTCGGCAGAGCCGATTCCGCTCGGCGGGCGCACCGCATTGTTTGTCGCCCTGGTCATGAGTGGGATCGGGGTGTCGATCTGGCAAGCGCCCAGGGTGCAAGTTGGCCTCGGCTTTGCCGCCGGGCTCGCCTTGGCGTTGGCAGCCCTAGGCTTGGCGGCGCAACTTACCATGAGATCATTGCGGGGCCGGGCCTTCAAGCGCTCGCCATATTGGTTACGACAGGGGATCGCGAATCTCTTTCGCCCTCGGAACCACACTTTGGCAAGTGTGCTGACCGTCGGCTTTGGCCTGTTCTTGGTTCTGACCCTTCACGGGGTGCAGGTCAACGTGATGCAGCAGATTGCGGTCGACACCGAACCCGACAGGCCCAACCTCGTGCTCTTCGACGTCCAACCCGATCAACTCGAAGCGGTCGAAGCCCTGCTCCTAGAACGCAATGCGTTGGTGACCGATCGTGCCCCGCTGATTTCGGCGCGAATCGGCTCGGTTGCAGGGAAGCCAATTTCGCTTTGGCTCGATGGCCAACCTGACAACCGAGAGCTTCGATGGGCGTTGCAACGCGAATATCGCCTCACCTACAGCGCGACACTGCGCGATACCGAAACCGTGGTCGAAGGCGAATGGTGGGGCGACGTGGCTGCCACTGAGTCTCCTATTCCCGTTTCGATCGATACAAGCATTCACCAATCACTTGGGATCGGTGTTGGAGATGCGATCGAATGGGACATTCAGGGTGTACCGATACAAAGCGTCGTCGCGAACGTGCGTGAAGTGAATTGGGATAAGCTGGCGACCAACTTCTTTGTGGTCTTCCCGCCAGGGATGATCGAGGCAGCGCCGCGAACGAGCGTCTTGCTTGCACGCATTGCGGAACCTGCTGCCCGGGCGGAACTCCAACGCGATCTGGTGCGCGAGTTTTCGAATGTCAGCGTGCTGGACGCGACCGCGATCCTCGCTGCTGTTGACACGATGATGCAACGCATGTCCATCGCGATTCGGCTGCTCGCGATGTTTACCCTGGCAACCGGGCTGATGATCTTGGTCGCTGCAACGGTGAGCGCCCGGGAAGAACGTGCAGGCGAAGTGTTGCTTCTGCGCACTCTTGGCGCGTCGAGCAAGACGTTGCGCCAGATCCTCGCAACCGAAGTCTTCCTGCTGGGCGCGCTCGCAGCCGCGGTGGGGTCGTTGATCGCCGTCGCGTCAAGTTGGGCGCTCGTTCGCTTTGTGTTTGAGCTTCCCTTTAGCCCGCCGTGGCGTGACTTCGCGCTGTTGGCACTTGCCACGATCGCGATCAGCGCCGTTCTCGGAGGTCTGGGAGCAGGTCGTCTGCGTTCCATGAGTCCACTCGCGAGTCTTCGCGGGAGCTGAGCTGACGTTCCCTGCGTGCTACGTGGGGAAGCCTGCTGCGATGTCGTCTTCCATCGTTTCTTCGATAAAATTCAGCGCGGCGCCCCGAGCGATCTCGCGGGTTCGGACGTAGGCACCGCGCGGCAACTTCGCGAGTCGTTCCGCTTCGGCGAGGCCGGCGGCCAATAGATCGTCTGCGCTAGCGAGTTTGTCATAGAAGCCCGCGGTCACTGCGCGATCAGGCGAGTAGATTTCCGATTGTACGATGCCACGAAAGTATTCGGTGACCGGCATACGAGCACGCGCCATTTCCGCGAGAAAAATCGGCGTCGTCATCCCAATGGCGACTTCGTTGAATCCGATCTTGAAATCACCTTCGCAGCCAACGCGAGTGTCCGCGGCCATCAGCAGAACAGCGCCCATCGCGAGCGCATGTCCGTTCGACGCGATGACGACCGGTGCGGGAAACCGGGCGATGCGAAGGGCGAGCTTTGCACCACTCACCACCATGTCCTTGGCGGCCGCGGGGCCCCCTTCGCGCATCACGCCAAGGTCGAAGCCAGCGCTAAAACGGTTGGGCCTGCCGGTGATGAGGACTGCGAGTCTGGCCTTTTCGGCTCGGTCGAGCGCTTCATTGACGGACGCAAGGACAGCGGGCGAAAGCGCATTGGCTTTGCCGTCGTCGAGTCGAATGGTGGCGACGCTTTCAGAAGATTCAAATGTAACGGTGTCCGACATAAGGAGTCCTTCGCGCGTGGGGTGATTGGGGAAAGTGTGTCGTGGGCCGAACGAGCTTAACACGGCGAACTAGGTGGGGCGCGCATCAGCGCTCGCATGTGGGCGAAAGGTGACTCTAGGCCCCACGATTTGTGGGCCGAGCGAAGTCCAACCGTATCGCTATGATTTTGCTCCGCGTTTTGAAAGTCGTCTCCCCCTCATTCGATTGACAAGAAGGAGTCACCCCATGGCTCAGTTCGCGTTCCAGTCCGCTTCCGAACTCACCCAGCAACTGCGTGACGGCAAAGTCAGTTCACTCGAACTTGTCGATTACTTCATCGCACGAATCGAAAAGTACGATGGAGAGATCAACGCGGTTGTCGTACGCGACTTCGATCGCGCGCGTGTGGCGGCGCGGAAGAGCGACGAGGCCAGATCGGCGGGCAACGCGCAAGGTTGCTTGCATGGCCTTCCCATGACGATCAAGGAGTCGTACGAC
>JASDVE010000132.1:0-2751 GCA_041891195.1 Myxococcota bacterium
CCAAACGCCGGATAGAAGGTGTTGAAGAGCAGGAATAGCGAAACGAAGGAGATCGCGACATAGCGGCCAAAGGAGAGCTGCTCATAGAAGTGGTGTCGAACGAACGCGTAGACGAGCGTGCTGTATTGCAGCAGAACAATTGGGTAGTAGCGCGCCTCTCGTAGATGCAAGATCAGCGAAATCGAAACGCACAGCATGCATAGATAGGTGAAAGCCGCGCGTTGTTTGGCACCAAGCGACGTGCCCATTGCTGGAGCGACGGCGACGAAGAGCAAGATCAAACCCGCAAATCCGATCAGGGTGTAGGGCAGGCGCACTCGAAATGTCTTTTCATAAACGTCGTCGACCTGCTCGGCCAAGGCGACACCGATGGCGCCAACGTAGTAGTTGACCCAGGGCGCGCCGGTGTAGGCGTCTGTCTCCGGGTCGACTCCAATTTCGAGCTTGTCTTTCAAGCCGTAGAGGGTGTTTTTTTCGTCGTGAACCTTTGGGTAGCCAAAACGAAGGATTCGTTGGCCGAACATGATCGAGTCACTCTCATCTTCCCAGATCAACGGGTAGGAAAGGTGAGTGAGCACCATGGTGGCGAATAGCGCAGCCGCCATGGCGAGTGCGATATTTGGGCCGATTCGATTCAAAGCGGCGCCCTCATCGCCGGTTCTGGCGGCGCGTATCGAGGCGCTCGTATACACCGATCCAGGACAAACTGGTTGGCGGCCACGTCGTCGGTGACCCCCAATAGACGTGGGAGCCCTTGGGACGCGCCTCGCTCCAACCGATTACGCGGTATTTGGCCTGGAATTCGTTGAACCAATCGAAAATGTGGGTGACAGATTTCTTGGTCGGCGCCCACGAGTTGACGTCGTGGACCCATACGACATATCTCGGTGCGGCGGTTTCAATTTCCCTCGCCATTTCCTCCTGCATCGTTTTGGCCATCGGCTGATCTTCCATCAACGGGTACGTGTAGATGTACCCGGTTGCCGATTTTCGTTGCGCGTAGAAGTAGATTTGCGGCTCAGAACCCAGGACGGCGATGGTTTCGTCTTTTTCGGTGTTTTCTTTTAGCCAGGTCCCAATTGCCAGGGCTTCCGAGAATGGATTCAGGCCATAGGTCTTGCGAACGACTTGTTCGGGGGAGGCGTGAATGAGGTAGTTCTGATTTACCAACAACGTCATGGCGACGATGGCGATGGCGACGAACGCGGGCGCGGAGCGGAATAGGGCGTTTTGCCGCGATTCGACCAGGAGGCGATAGCAGCGCTCAAGGCTCGCTCCTGCCAAAAGCCCCGCAGCCGGCAGCAACATGATGAAGTAGTGGGGGCGAAAAAACAGGCCGGGACAAATCGCGAGGAACGAGAATAGTGCGAACAAGCAAAGCATCGTCGAGCGCGTACGTCCGCGGTGAGACCAGTCGAGACAAAGGGGGGCGATCGCTGCCATGAGACCGATGCCGCGCGCTTCTTGCCAAAGCGGGCTGGCCTTTCGCGCGAAGTTGAACCAACCGCGTTCGAACCCATTCCCCGACGCGTACGTCGTTGCGTATTCGGTTGTCCAGAAAATAAACTTGTCGAAGTTCCCGAGCACGAGCACGACGAGAGCCGTGATGGCGATGGGTAGGACGGCGCCTCCCACAAGGCTCACAATCGGTCGAACCACGGGATGCCAGTGCCCAGTGCGGCTCACAAATAGTTCCCAAGCAAGGCACACAAAGACGAAGGCAAAGAACGCGGTGCCGTGTTGCTTCATAAGAATCGCGGTGCCAAGAAACACGCCGGCGAGGACGAGAAAGCGATTGCGTTGCTCTGATAGCCACCGCAAATACGTGAGGATGCCGGCGAGGGCAAAGGGAAGGACGAAGTGTTCGGTGTTCGCCCACAGTCCTTGTACCGAGGACAAGGTAGAAGTGACGGCGAAGAACGCTGCGCCCGCGACGCCAGCCAGAGGCCCGATTAGCTTCTTTCCCAATGCGAACACCAGCACGATGGTGATCGCGTTGACGATCAACAATCCGAGGTGAATGCTTTCGTGGGTTTGCCCAAGGGCAAGCATCATCACCGCGTAGATTCCCGACACGCCCGGGAGCTTCATCGTGTACGCAAGGTCGTAAGGGACGATGCCCTGCAGGATCAACTGGCCCGCGTAGGCATATTCGCCTTCATCGCGCTCAAAGGGAACCGAAAGAAGTCGAAAACGAAGCCACGCGGCCATGCAAAGAGTTGCCCCAAGCCCCCAACGCGAGATGTGTGCGTTGGTGTAACGCCGTAGTCGCTGGAGCCGACTTGGATGTATGCCGAACGCGTTAGTTGCGTTGCTGCTCTGCCGCAGAAGTTTCTCCGTTCATTGCGACTCGTTGCAGCACGATCGGTCGAACACTCCGTTTTTTGGAGCGTACGTCGAAGGCACGGGCGGCGGCTTGCTTGGCGGCTTGCTTGCTTGGCTGCTTGAATGGCGGTTGATGGATCGTGCGGTGTATGAATCGACGAGCCGCTCGATCGACCCGAATTGCAAAAAACATCCAAAGGGCTCACTCTCTGAGCCACTTAATTTATAGCGGAGCGCCGCAAGCGATTCATGTCCCGTACTCAGCAAATGATCGGTGTTAGTGCACTGCTGGTCGTCGCCGTGCTCGTGACTTACGGGCAAGTGTTGGGGCATGGCTTCATCAACCTAGACGACGACCAGTATGTCACCGCAAATTCGATGGTGCTAGGTGGGTTGACCGTCGACGGGGTCGTGCGGTCGTTTGTC
>JASDVE010000132.1:2761-6201 GCA_041891195.1 Myxococcota bacterium
ATTGGCACCCGATGACATGGATGTCACATATGCTCGATGTCTCGTTGTTCGGGATGACGCCAAGCGGACATCACGCCACCAATGTCCTGCTTCATACCGCCAATACGTTGATGTTGTTTTGGATCCTCGCGAACGCCACGAATCGCCATTGGCTCGCCGCCATCACTGCGGGAATATTTGCCCTGCATCCCGCGCACGTTGAATCGGTCGCGTGGGTTTCCGAACGCAAAGACGTACTGAGCACGTTCTTTCTGTTGCTGACGCTCGGCCAGTACCTCCGCTACTGCGCGGCACCCAACGCAAAGACGATGGCCCTTGTCACCCTTTGCTACGCCCTTGGGCTGATGTCGAAGCCCATGCTTATTACGCTGCCCTTCGTATTGTTGCTGTTCGACGTCTGGCCTTTAAATCGGCTTTCGGTGGATTGGAACGAGGCAAGAGCGCAGTTGCCTTTCCTGTTGAAAGAAAAGGCGGCATTGTTTGGACTCACCATCGCATCGATCGTTGTGACCGTGGTGGCTCAGGCGACGGGTGGAGCCATGAAGGCAGGTTCGGTTCTTTCTGCGGGGCAACGCATCGAGAACGCGCTTGTTTCCTATAGCCGCTACACCGCGAAGGCATTCGTGCCAATCGATCTCGCGATTTACTACCCGCATCCAGGCGGGTGGCCTCTACTTTATGTGTGCGGCAGTGGGCTACTACTGATCGCGATCTGCCTTGCGGTTGTCTTGAGACGGAAGCAGCAACCGTATCTCGCTGTTGGATGGTTCTGGTTTGTCGGTTCTCTGGTGCCCGTGGTGGGGCTCGTGCAAGTAGGTTCCCAGTCGCTGGCGGATCGGTATACCTACGTGCCTTACGTGGGCCTTTCCATCGCCGTGGTATGGGGCATTGCTGATTTGCTTGCGGGGTCACAACGCGGCATGCGGGTCGGGGCCGCAGTCGCGGGCTTGGTCCTTGTGATCTTTGGCATCCAGGCGCGATCTTATGCGGCGAAGTTCGAGAACTCGATCACGGTGTTCACGCACTCGCTGATGTCGACCGACGAACTCTACCCTTCGGTGATAGGCCAAGGAAAGGCGCCGGACCAGCCGAGCTTGCCACTTCACAATGGGCTCTATACGCCGTACTACAACTTGGGGACGGCTTACGCCGAAGCGGGCTCGTACAACAAAGCACGCCAGCACTTCGAAGTCGCGATCAAAGCACACCCGGGTTTCCCTGAAGTTTATATCAACATGGGCGTCGTGTTGGCTCAGCAGGGCGACTACAACGGATCAAGGCGCTATTACGAACATGCGCTTGAGGTCGATCCAGATAACAAGCTTGCGCTTCAAAATCTGGCGCTGTTGCGAAGACTTATGAAGGGCCAGTAGCCGCTCTCGTAAGGCGGGTTCGTGATGGGGGTGGTCTGCCGAATGACGTGTTCGGGTTGGTTCTATATGCCCTTCGGCTGGGCGTGGATCTCGTCGAGGGCTCTTCGCACCGCGGCATTGTCGGGGTCGAGTTCGAGGGTGCGCTCGAGATACGGGCGAGCTTGATTCATTCGCCGGAGTTTGGCGAGCGATAGACCCAGCCGCTGATTGAGTTCGACATCGTTGGGGAAGCGTTCAAGTCCCTTCTCCCACGCAAGCAGCGCAAATTCGGTTCCTCGTAGTTTTTCGTTTAACACACCCACCTGCAAGAACCCGTCGGGTTGGGGGTGAAGGGTCAGGCTTCGCCAAAAGTGCGGGAGTGCCGCAGCGGGCAATTGCTCCTTGATCAACTGGTTGCCGAGTGTCGTGCGGTATTGACTTGAATCGCGACCATAGAGAGCCGCGCGATCGAGGATCGCTTCGACCTCTTGGTAGTCCCGGTTCTGCATTGCCGTCGGCAAGCGTTTTTCGAGTTCGATCAAGGGCAAGACGGCAGTAAGTGCAAACAGACCGCCAAAGCTCCACGCGGTTCCACGCATCCATCGAGAGCGGGACATCGCAAGCGCATCCTGCGCGACCGCTTCAACGTTTCGCAACAACACGGCGGCGATCTTTGGATTGCGAAGCTTCCAAATCGCACCGTCGACAATAAAGTGATGAATGTTGACTGCGGCGGCGACGCAGAGCGCGAGGCCTCCGTCGTAGTCGGGGCGGCCAAGGGTGTCCGGGCCCATGAGGATCAGCGGGGCCGCCCAGATCGCATTGCCGAAGACGAAGGCTTTGACGAAGTAGATTGGCATGCCCGACCATCGCGGATCCTTTTTTGCGTAGTAGGCGGTGATCCACAAGTACTGAATCGCATGGCCAAACGCGGCCCAGACAAAATAGGCTTCGAAGTTGCCTGCACCCTTGAGGGTTAGCGCCGGGATGTGAGTGTCGATCGCTGCAAAGTTCGTGAGGTGAGGAATGGCGAACCAGGCGGACTGGGTCAACATCACCATGCCTGCGGGCACGACCGCTTTAAGGTTGCTTGCGCGAACCAGCAAAAATAACGACATCCCGATCGCGACCAGATAGGCAAGGCCGACAATCGAGAGCAACACGGTCCGAATGACACCGGGCAGGGCAAGTGAGACAAATTGGAACCCACTCGAAGCATCGGCTGAGTACCCAAGTGGATCTGATTGGCCGATCCCGCCTTCGAAGTGAAAATTCACAAACACGGACAGATAAGAAAGGACGAATGATGCGTAGAGCCAGTTCTTGGCGGCGGGACTGATCTCAACGCCGCGGCGACGAAGGAACATCACTGCGATGCCGTAGTTCTGCCCGGTGTAATGCCACGGGCTCCAGGTCAGATAGATCGTAATGAGGAGCGAACCCGCGGTCGGTGAATAGAGGGCGCCCAGCAGAACCAGGATCATCAGCACCGTCGCGTGCAGTGTGAAGATCCGATAAGTGCGCCGTTGGTCCGAGTGCTCGAAGACCCGCAGAAGAGTGCCACCGTAGTGGGCACCGCTAAACATCAAAATGAGGACTGATGTCGTCCCGGCGGGCAGTACCCCGCCATCGACCGACCCTGCCATCGTGACCGCGATCAAGACAATGAAGTAAAGGAGCCCAGACCCGAAAAACAAATCGGGGATCGGTCCAAAGAGCCAAGCGTTCGACGAACTCGACGACATGGAGGGCGAGAGTAGCCCACTCAATCACGAGTTCGTTTTATGAATTGCCTGACAGCTGCGTGGCAGTTGCCTTTGCAGCAACTTCCCAGAGTGTCTCCGGAAACGTCGCGCCAAAGCTTGATTGCAGCGCGGCCGGGAGTGGGAAGGGGATGGGTTCGTAGGTCACGACCTTTCCGAAAGCTCCGACAACTTCACCACGGTGCACTCGGGCTTTGGGTGGTCAGCGGCTCGGATCCAACGAAAGCACATCGTTCCCTGGGAATGCCCTGCGGTTTCGATCCAATTCGGCAGGCCCGGGTCTTCGTGCGCCACCACAATGCGAACGGAGCCATCGGCTTCGAGC
>JASDVE010000133.1:0-6148 GCA_041891195.1 Myxococcota bacterium
GTCGAGACCATTCCGCCGTTGATCGAAGGCCGCGACCTCATCGGCCAAGCACAAACCGGCACAGGCAAGACTGCAGCGTTTGCTCTGCCGATGCTTCATCGCATCGATCCCAATAAACGTGCCGTCCAAGCGCTGATTTTGGCGCCGACGCGTGAACTCGCACTGCAAGTTGCGGAGGCCGTCAAGACCTACTCTGCAAAGCTCGGCAAAGTTCGAATCGCAGCCGTGTATGGCGGCCAAGCCATCATGCCGCAGATCAAACAAGTAAAAGCGGGTGCGCAGATCATTGTCGGGACGCCTGGGCGCGTCATGGACCTGATGCGCCGTGGCACGATCAAACTCGGTGAACTCGACTTGCTGGTTCTCGACGAAGCAGACGAAATGCTCCGCATGGGATTCATCGATGACGTCGAATGGATCTTGAGTCACACGCCCGACAGCCGACAGCTCGCGCTCTTCTCTGCGACGATGCCGCGAGAGATCGAACTGATTTCCGATCGCTACACCAACAACCCGGCGCGGATCTCCGTGGCCCGCAAGGAACTCACGCTTCCCAATATTGCTCAGTCCTATTGGTTGGTGAAGGGGCTCCACAAACTCGACGCGCTGACTCGTATCCTTGAAACCGAAACCATTGAAGCGGGCATCATTTTCGTTCGCACCAAGGCGGGCTGTACCGATCTCGCCACGCAACTCAGTGGTCGCGGGTTTTCGATCGAAGCGCTGAACGGCGACATGAGCCAGAGCGCCCGTGAGCAAGCTGTGCGACGTATGAAAGCGGGCAAGATCGATCTGATCGTTGCGACGGATGTTGCAGCGCGGGGCCTCGACATCGATCGGATCAGCCATGTCTTCAACTTCGACATCCCGATGGACGTCGAGTCTTACGTGCACCGCATCGGACGAACCGGCCGAGCCGGTAGTGATGGGATCGCGATTCTCTTTGTAACGAACAAAGAGCGCTGGATGCTCAAGAAAATTGAGCGATTCACCAACTCCCCGATCCCGTCGCTCGAACTGCCGAGCTACGGCAAAGTGATCGAAAAGCGCGTGCGCGTCTTGAAAGAACGGCTCTACAAGAGCATCGAAGACACCAACCTCGACCCGTACAACAAGGTCGTACTCGAGATGCTCGAAGACGACCGGTTTGACTTGCCAACTTTAGCCGCCGCGGCCATTCGTCTCGCCCAGGGTGACCAGTCCCTCGAAATGAAGGTCAAGTCCAAGCTTCCGAAATACGACCGTGATGCGGACGACCGCTCATCGCGCCCAAAGCCCAAGGGGCCCTACAAGGGACGCAAGCCTTACTCGAAGAGCAGCAGTAGCGACGACGACAAGCCGGGCAATTTCAAGAAGAAGGGCTACAGCAAGAAAAAGGGTGCGAAGAGCGGCCCGAAGAAAAAGAGCGGCTTCAAGAAGGGCGCCAAGCCAAAGCGCGCGGGCGCTAGGTCGGACGGCGCGCCTCACGCTCAACGTGCGGAATCGAAGGCGTAGGCCTCTAGGCAACCGGGCCGAAACTCTCCGTGTGTATCGCGGAAGAGGATACTCCGCGTTGTTCGAGTGTGAGTGCGATGTCGTACATGAAGCGCACTGGCCCACAGATGTCGTATTCGGCTTCGAGGTCAACGCGAAGTGACTCGAATACCGATGCATCGACTCGCCCCTGAAGGTCATCGTCTGCTCCGAGTTAATCGCCATCGATTGGGCGGCTGCTTCATGTTCCCGTTGGTGGCCCGTTGGCGTACAAAAACGCTGGGGCGGCTGTGAAAGCTTGTCGTACTGACCTCGAATTGAAGCGTTTGTGGATTAGAGGAAGGACGAATTACGAGGGAATCTGCTGCGTTTCGGACCATTCGAATGGGTTCGCTTCGCGGGACATACGCGGCATACTGCATCTCGCTGGAAGAGACGCGTGATTCGCCGCAGATCTCGTTCGAGTAGGGGACCTCATTTATGGACAAGCACGATCTCGTCATCAAGAACGGTTCGGTCGTCGACGGAACTGGAAGCGCGCCGCAGTCGGTCGACATTGCGATCCGCGACGGCGTGATCGCCGAAATTGGCCCCGAGGTGGGTGCGGCACATCGCGACATCGACGCCGAAGGGCATATTGTCACGCCGGGCTTCGTCGACATCCACACCCACTACGACGCCCAAGCGACATGGGATCCCTACTTGTCTCCTTCAACCCAACACGGCGTCACGAGTGTTGTGATGGGGAACTGTGGTGTTGGCTTTGCGCCGGTCAATGAGGGGCTTCGCAACGAGCTGATCGAACTCATGGAAGCGGTCGAAGACATCCCGGGTGCTGCGATGCACGAAGGCATCGAATGGGACTGGGAAACATTCCCCGAATTCATGGACGCGCTTGAGCGACGCCCGCATGTTATCGATTACGGCGTTCAGGTTCCCCATTGTGCTTTGCGTGCTTATGTCATGGGGCAACGCGGGATCGACAACGAAGAAGCCACGGCGGATGACATTACGCGGATGTCACAGATCGTGAGCGAGGCGATCAGCGCGGGTGCCCTTGGCTTTTCGACTTCTCGCACTGAGATGCACAACACCCTCAAGGGTGTGCCGGTCCCGGGTACGTTTGCGGGACGCGAAGAACTCTTTGGGATCGGCCAAGCACTTGGTGACCTCGGGACGGGTGTCATTCAAATGAGTCTGACCCACCGCGATGTTCCGAAAGAATTTCCGTGGATGAAGGAGCTTGCAAAGACGACCGGTCGCATGGTGACCTTCAACTTGCAGCAGATCGACGAAAACCCCGACCTCTACAAGGAAGACCTTCGCCTCTTGGACGAATGCCGCGCTGAAGGTATCCACAATTTGCGCGGACAGTTTTCGGGTCGACCCGTGAGCGTGATGATGGGCTGGGAGACCACGATCCATCCCTTCCTCGGACATCCGGTATACGTGAAGTTGTCGCGTCTTCCGATCGAGGAACGTCTGCTTGAGCTACGTAAGCCCGAAGTGAAGGCGGCGCTCATCGGCGATGGCACGGTTCGCACCGACGGTTTGCCAAAGGACGCCCCGATCCCACCGGCGATGGTTCAGTTCTTGGTGGCGAGTACCTTTAAAATGTTCGCGATGGGGAACGGTCACGAATATGAGCCTGAGCCAAGCGAGTCGATCGCCGGACGCGCGAGCGCAACCGGGAAGACCGAAGCCGAACTGATCTATGACGCCTTGATGGACCTCAACGGGCGCGGGCTTCTCTACTTCCCGCTGTTCGGCTACGCGACGGGTAGCTTCGACGCGATTCGCGAGACCATGATGAACCCGTCGACGGGGCTGTCGCTCGCCGACGGTGGAGCGCATTGCGGCGCGATCTGCGACGCCTCGACCCCGACCTACATGCTGGTGCATTGGGTGCGGGACCGATCTCGCGGCGAGCGCATCCCCCTCGAATTCGCGGTTCGCAGCCAAACGTATGAAACCGCCAAGCAGTACGGCCTCCACGATCGCGGCGTTATCGCGCCCGGCATGAAGGCAGACGTCAACGTGATCGACTTCGACAACCTCACGTTGACCGCGCCGGAAGTCAGATACGACTTTCCCGCGAATGGACGACGTCTGGTTCAAGGGGCTTCCGGGTATAAGACGACGATCGCGTCGGGGCAGGTGATCTTCGAAAACGGCGAAGCCACGGGAGCGTTGCCCGGCAAGTTGATGCGTGGTGAGCAGGGCCGTCGCCGTTAGGCTTTGAGGCTTTAGGCCCGCAGGCGGTTCGTCGCGTGGGTCGCGTCTAGCGAAACGCGCCTACCCGAGCATCTCTTCGATCGTTTCCCGCGCCCATTTGTAATCGGCTTTGCCGTTCGGGGCCCGCTTTACAGTGTCGGCGACAAAGAGCTGCTTCGGCAACTTGTAGGCGGCGATCTTGTCGCGCAAGAACTCGCGGATCTCCTCGCCGGTGACGTTCTTACCAGCGACCAATGAGGTAACCCCCGTCACGCGTTGGCCGAACTTTTCGTCGTCGATGCCGACGACCAAACAGTCGAGGACGGCAGGATGACGCTTTACCGCCTCTTCGACTTCTTCCGGATACACCTTTTCGCCGGCCGTGTTGATGCAGTTCGAACCGCGGCCGAGCAGCGTAAGGCTGCCGTCCGCTTCGACGAGCGCCCAGTCACCCGGGAACGAATAACGAACGCCGTCGATGGTTTTGAATGTGGCTTCGGATTTCGCTTCGTCCTTGAAATAGCCCCGCGGCACGCTGCCTCCGGCGGCGACCATGCCCGTCTCACCGCTGCCGGGGACCACTTCGCGCCCGTCTTCGGTGAAGACCTTGGTCGTGGGGTTCATCGTGAATTTCGCAGTTTCTGTAGAGGTGCCTCGCGCAGTGATCCGGGTCCCCATGCTGCCCTCGGTTGAGCCCATCACATCGATCAAGACAAACTCGTGCCATTCGAGCAGCTGCTGTTTCACTTCCGAGGTCCACATGACACCCGAAGAGAAGATCATGCGTACGCTCGTCGGGTCGTAGGCGCGGCCGTCGGCCTTGGCCTCTTCAAGGGCTCGGATCATCGGCTTCGCAAACGCGTCCCCCACGATCACGATGTGGGTCGACTTTTCTCGTTCAACCGTCTGCCAGAGTTCATGGGCATCGAACGAGCGATGCGGCAACGTGACCACCGTCGCGCCAGCAAGGTGAGGCACGAAGGCACCGAGCCACATTCCCGTACCATGCATCAAAGGGCAGGCCGGTATCGACACCGGAGCCACGCCATCGTCGTGGAGCTTTCGGGAAACCTTGGGGATGTCGTCCACTTCGGGAATGGCGAGCCCCATCGGCGGAAACGCCGCAGTGAGCAAGCCCTGCAACATGCCGCCGATGTCGTACATCACCCCCTTGGGCATGCCGGTCGTGCCACCCGTGTAAAGCATGTAGAGGTCGTTCGCAGATCGGGTGATGCGCTTCGCCGGGTCGTGTCCTTCGATCAGTGACTCGTATTGCACCGCACCGGGAATCGATTCTCCACCGTCGTCGACTTCGATCCAGAGGCGAACCTTGTTCGCCCGCTCCATCACCCGGGCAACGCGATCACCGAGGCTGGTATGAAACACCAGAGCCTCGGCGTCAGAATTGTCTAGCAAGTACAAGAGTTCGTCATCGAGATAGCGGTAGTTGACGTTGATCGGGACGCCGCGAATTTTCATTCCCGCGAACTGGGTTTCTAGGTATTCGTTACCGTTGTAGAGATACATTCCGATCTTGGAGTCGGCGCCGAGCCCCGCCTCGAGAAACGCAGACGCCAGACGAGCCGCGCGCGTTTCATATTCGCTCCAAGTGCGTCGTTGGCTGCCGTGAACGATCGCGTCGCGATCTCCAATTTCGTCGCTTAGTGCTTCCCACAGCGTGGCGTAATGAAGTTCCAAGGCTTCGTCTCGCTCCCTCGTCAATGGCCCGAACGTTCCGTGGCGTTTTGTTGCCGACCTTCCATTGCTTCTGCAACGAAACCTGAAGTCTAGGGCGCTTGCCGGATTGAGACACCCAACTCGGTCGATCCAATGCGGTAAAGTTCCGTCTTACCTTCGGAGCCCCGGCCATCGTCGTCGAGCTGGATTCCAGCAGAGCAAAGGAAACAGCCCATGAGCGATGTTGAGCTGAAGACCGAAGTACGCAAGGGGATCATCACCAACTTCATCTTTAACTTCGCGATCAACGGCGGGCTCACGCTTTGGTTGATGGGCTCACATGCAACGCTTGCGATGTGGGGTGAGGTGTCGTTTGGGCCAGACTTGCTCGCGACTGGTTTTATCTTGTCAGCCGCAGTCGCTGCGATCGGGATGGAAGTTCATCGCCGTAAAGCGAGTCGGGGCGACATGGCGGCGGCGGTCTTGACCGAGAAAATGAAAAAACTCGCCGGAAAAAACCGATGGCTGAGTTCGGGTGTGTTCGGTGTTACGGGTGCCCTAGCAAGTGCCTTTCTTCTGGTCGCGGTGGGTTTCGTCACGAATGAAATGACTCTGAACGAATACGCGATTTTCAAGGGACTTTGGTGCGGTGTGCTCGCCGGGTTGATCGTTTATCCGTCGACCGTTTTGGGTCTACATATTGGTGCGAGCCAGGCCGCTCGTGTGTAATCAACACTGTGGCACCGAGCGCGGCAGCCCTTTTACTGCCTGATTGACTTCGTGG
>JASDVE010000134.1:0-6143 GCA_041891195.1 Myxococcota bacterium
GTTTCGGACCGTTTTCAGCCCTACGTGTCCGGCGGCTTCGGCTTTAGCGAAGTCGACGTCAGCTCCAGTAAGCAGACTCTGTATATGCTTCGATTTGGCGGTGGGTTGGACGTGTACGTCACTGAAAAGTTGGGCGTATACGTCGATGGCAGCTACTCGATCATGAGCGGTACAACTATTGGTAATCAAAATAACGTGCTGAGTGGCCGTGGTTCGATTGGATGGGGAGCATTTGCACGCTTCTAGTCGGAGTTGCAGAGCACCAGCGCTTGCGTCTTTGGAGTCGTTCAAAGATGACGGAAAAATTGACGCCCGATTCTGTCCTAACAACGGTTGCGACCGACCGCCGTACCATCGGGGCGTCGACTGAGCGTGTTTGGGAGAACGTGCTCGATTGGGAGCATCTTCCTTGGCTTCACTCCGGGTCTTTTTCTGACATCGTGTGCAACGGTGCCGGAGAATGGGGGTGGCGCGCACAAGTTCGTTATCCGGGTGGGGATCATCAGTCGAACATTGAACTGTTGACCGAGAGATTCGCGGACCGCTACGTCACTCGGGTGCTCGACGGTCCCGGTGCCGGGGGCGAAGTCTGGACATCAGTCAAAGGCGTCGACGCGCACAAGACGGACATCGTGGTCGAATTTTGCGCGCGCGTGCCCGAAGGCGTCGAACCCGACTCCATGGGGGCTGGGTATGTGGCGCTCTACCAAGGGCTATGGGACGAAGACGAACGAATGATGCAGCAGCGTCAGCTCGCTCTCGACAAACTGGCCAGGAAACCTGTGAGCACCGCCGGTGCTAAGGCACCGACCGAACCGATCGAACTCGGGACCCGTGCGGATCTGCGTGCAAAGCTTCCGTTGCGCGTTGAGGCTTTCGGAGAGCAAGTTCAAGTCGTTGAGCTCGATGGCGACTTCATCGTGCATTCCCTCGTTTGCCCGCATTCGCTTGGACCTTTAGCTGACGTCCCGATTGTAGACGGTGAAGTGACATGCCCCTGGCACGGATACCGCTTTGACGTTCGCACGGGCCGAAGTTGTGACGGCAATCGCTTGCGCCTCCATGCTGGCGTTCGGCTCGAGGTGGACCCGCAAACGGATGTGGTGCGCCTACATGTGGCTGCAGAAACGACAACAAAGGCGAGTCGGTAATCGCCCCTCGCTCGTATACGATCGTTTGGCCTCAGAGTGCGATTCAATTCTGCGCTCCCGCCACCGCGTGGCGGCCATCCCGGAGATTGCATGAACACCGACCACTGTCTCGTTGAACGTGACGGCCCGATCCTTGTCGTAACCCTCAATCGCCCCGAGGCGAAGAACGCATTGAGTCCGGGCATGCTGCTCGGGATGTACCGTGCCTGGCGCGAACTCGACGCGGACGACTCGTTGCGTGCCGCCATCTTGACGGGCAAAGGTGACGTTTTCTGCGCGGGCGCCGATCTGAAAACGATGGGGCCGAACCAACGAGACGACGAGTTTCAAGAATTCATGAAGGAAGTTCCAGACCTTCATTGGCAAGCACTGCTTCGACACAACCGGCCGATGAAGCCATTGATCGCGGCGGTCGAAGGCTTTGCGGTGGCGGGTGGCACCGAGATCTTGCAGGGCACCGACATCCGCGTCGCCGCGGAAGACGCGACGTTTGGCATCACCGAAGCGAAGCGGGGTTTATTTCCACTCGGGGGCTCAAGTGTGCGTTTGCGCCGCCAGATCCCGTATACGATCGCCGCCGAACTCCTGCTCACCGGCCGCAACATGTCCGCCCAAGAAGCCCTCGACTTCGGGTTGATTGGTCGCGTGGTGCCCAAGGGACAAGCGCTCGCTGAAGCAAAAAAAGTTGCGGCCGAGGTCTGCGAAACAGGTCCACTGTCGATTAAGGCTCTGATGCAAATGTTGCGTGAGGTCGACGGCAGCTACAGCGAAGCCGCTGCGCTGGAACGCGAACTCGAAATCGGTCAGCCGGTCTTTGCGACGAAGGACGCACGGGAAGGACCGCGTGCCTTTGCCGAAAAACGTAAGCCTGTTTTTACCGGCGAATAGCCGCCGCCAAAGCAAGGCTGTGGCTAGTCCGCCTGTTGGGCGACCAGTTCGTCGCGCAGGTCTCGCTTCAAGAACTTCCCCGATGCATTGCGGGGCAAAGGTTCACTGCGAACGTCCACAATCGACGGGATCTTGAACGCCGCCAAGTGTGGCTTCAGGAAATCGCGAAGTTCCTCAGCGTCGATCGACTCGCCCGCTTTTGGGATGAGCGCGACAGCGACTTCTTCACCGAGACGTTCGTGCGGGATCCCAAACACCGCCGCTTCATGCACTGCGGGGTGGGTATAGATCGCAGCTTCGACTTCGGCGCTGTAGATGTTCTCGCCGCCGCGCAGCACCATGTCCTTGGCGCGGTCCTCAACGAAAATGAAGCCCTCTTCGTCCATGCGCCCGAGATCGCCGCTGTGCAGCCAGCCGTCGGTAAAGGTTTCCTCGGTGGCTTCGGGCTTGTTCCAATAACCCCGAATTAGGTTCGGTCCTCGGAAGAAGATCTCACCGACTTCACCGCGCGGGACTTCTTTGCCGGTTTCGTCGCCGACCTTGACTTGAAGGATCGGGACCGCACGTCCTGAACTTCGCGGCTTGCGCATGTAATTGTCGCCACTGTTCTGGGGGCCGTACGCCGTCGTTTCTGTCATCCCGTAGCCGATGCCGGGCCGGCCACTCTTGAAACCTTTGTCGATCTTCTTGACGAGTTCTGGCGGAGCCGGAGCGCCACCGCCACCGACACTCAGCAGGCTCGACGTGTCGCGGGATTCGAAATCTGGCGATTCCATCAGGTCGAATGACATCGTGGGAACGCCGACAAACTGCGTGATGTGCTCGCGCTCGATGAGTTCGAGTGCCCGCTCTGGACTCCACTTGTACATCATCACGAGCTTATATCCGCCCGCGAAACTTCCGAGCATCACGGGCACTAGACCGGTGACGTGAAAGAGTGGAACGATGAGGATGAAACTGACGGGCCATTTGCTGGGTTCTTTCGCGGGCTGCGTCATTCCGTTTGCGATCGCTGCACAGGAAAAGCACTGGAGTGCAGTGAGGACGGCGCGATGAGTTGAAACTGCGCCCTTGGGAAAACCTGTTGTACCCGATGTGTAAAGAATCATGGCGTCGTCGTCGTGTGCGATCTCGACTTTGGGAAGCGGTGCTCCGGGCACGAGTACGTCGTGAAAGTGATCCACACCTTTGGGAAGTTCGCCTTCGCAACGCACGGCAATCGCGGGGATGCCCATTTTTTCAAGCACCGGCGCGGCACGATCAATGCGCTCTTTATCGCCGATCAGCAGTGCACACCCCGAATCGCCAAGGGCGTAGTCGATTTCTTCAGTCGTCCACCAAGCGTTAAGCGAAACCGCGATGGCACCTACAGAAGTGATCGCCGCAAATGACGCGATCCACTCGGGGTAATTGCGCATCGAGATCCCTACTCGGTCCCCGTGCTTGATGTTGTAGCGATCGACGAGCATGGCTCCGATCGCATCAACTTGGTCGGTCACTTGGGTGAACGACCACGTCTCGTCTTCGTAGACAAGAAATGTCTTGTCGCCGTGACTACGCGCGGCCCCAAAGAGGTAACGAAGTGAGGGGGGCGTCGACTTGAATACCGTCATGGTGTCGCCACGAATTTCGGCTTCGGTTGTTTCAAACGCTGCCCCCGGAGACATGAGGGTTTCGAGGGCTTGTTCCCAGGTGGGGATGGATGCGTCGGACATCGTCGATTTCCTTGTTGTTCATCGTGCGCAACGGGCGCGGGTTCGCGGGCCCCGGTTTGGGGATCCACACTCTACCGAGCGACAGAACGGTTCCCAAGCCCGTATGCGTCGGGATGCTCAAGTTTAAAGCCGTGCTCATGATTCGACCTCGCAGCACCATCCACACGCCAAAAGCGCAAAATAGGTCGGACGCACTTGAACTCACGACGGAGACCCCGGCCTGTCGTCTGCGCTTCTTGCTGGCTTTTACCGTGGGGTCGCCGGGTTTGTTCTCTAGCAACAAGAGCGGCGAGAACACGATAACGATTCAAATACAGCGTAAAAACATACGGCGCTCGGCCGCGCGTGCGCGTGCGATTGCGGCAGCCGAACTTTAAAACCGAAGGCTTCGGCGATCCGCTTTACACGCCGCGTCTGTGCGGAGGGTGCAAGCTCGCCCCGCACGAAGTGCGCCGCCATGCGCAGCAGAAAAGTCATGGAGACGATAGGAAGCCATGGGTCGCGCTAGAATTCAGAAAGTAAATCTCGGGTCGCGATCTGGATCAGGCCTATTTTGATATGGAGTGCATCAGTTTGAATCGTTTGGCGATCTCTCGAAGCCGACTTGTCTTTCAAATAGGGCTCGTGGCAGCTGTCCTGCTCTCGTGCATATCGAGTCAAACGTGCATCGCCGAAACCGCGACGGGGATGACGCCTGAGTCTGGACGTCTGCTTCGCGTCGGGACGTCTGGTGACTATCCGCCGTTTAGCGATGCCATGGACGAGGCGCCGGGTTTTCGGGGCTTCGATGTCGACGTCGCAAGCGCCTTTGCGCGTGACAGGGGATACGAACTTGCGTGGGTTCGTTTTCGATGGCCTGTGCTCGCAGCGGGACTTTCGACGGATCGTTTTGATTTGGCCATGAGCGGAGTCACGGTTCGACCCGATCGCTCGGCGCTTGGACGTTTCAGTGTTCCGGTTCTGGAAAGTGGGGCGGTGCTGTTGTTTCGCGAGGCTGCGTTGACGTTTCCAATCGGGGCCGTCGCTCACGGCGGCGCGCATACTGCGAGTAATTTGGACCGTCCTGGAATGACAATCGCGGTGAACCGGGGAGGGCATCTCGAGCGCGTAGCCCGAGCGGAGTTTTCGCGCGCGGACGTGATGACCATTTCTGACAACGCCATGGTGCGCGAGGCCCTGGTGTCGGGCGCTGTGAACGCGGTGTTAACGGACACCATTGAAGCGCCTGTGTGGCGGAAGGGCTTGGACGACGTCTTGCAAACTGCACCGATCACGCAGGACTGGAAGGCGTATTGGGTCGCGCCGCAAAATGAAGCCTTGTCCCGGGAACTCGATGCTTGGTTGCTTGCGAAGGAGCGCGATGGGACCTTGTCGCGATTGCGCGTCGCGCATTTTGGTTCGGGGAATGATCGTCCGACTGCTGCCCCGGTCGGGGCCTTACTTGCTGCAATCGACGAGCGTTTGGCGCTGATGCCTTGGGTGGCTGAAAGCAAGCGTATCACGGGGCGAGCTGTTGAAGATCTAGCGCAAGAAGAGCGCGTTCTGGCAGCGGCGGTCAGTGGCGTTGACGCTGCGGCTGCCCGCGCCGACGTAGCCCCGCCCAACGCGAAAGTGGTTCGCGCGTTCTACCGCGCGCAGATCGAAGCGGCGAAAGAGATCCAACGCATGACGCTTGGAGGCCCTGTGTCTCGCGAAGCCCAGGGAACTGATTTGTCCGATGTACTCCGCCCGGCGCTGATTCGGGTTGGAGACCGTCTGGCACAGCTCGTGGTCGCAGTGCACGAGGATGGATCAGCAACGCTCTCTGCGGGTCAGGTGCGAGACAGGCTTCGATCGCACGGGCTTAGTGGCGCGACCGTGTCTGAACTAGAACGCACCATCGAAGCCCTTTCGAGTGGCGACTAACGCGCTCAATCAAGTTTGAGCAGGATGATTTTCCGTCGTTTGATCCGGCCCGACAGCGTCGACATCACATCGGTGAGCCACATGATCCAGCCGTACTTCTTGTGCAAAGCGTCGTAGGCGCTCTTTTCTTCTTGGGCAGAAACGACAACGCGACCGGTTCCTTCGTGCCAGGAGCCCAGGATCTTGCCGAGTACATCACAGCGTGCGACGCGTACTTTGGGGTCGCGTCCCAAGCGTTTGACCTTGAATGCCGAGCCCTCTGTGAACACGGCGATTTCATCACCGACCGGTGCACACCAGACGGGGGTCTTTACGCCATCGCCGTTGCGCTTGAAGGTTTCGAGGCTGATATAGGACGCATCTTGCGGGAGCTGTTCTGCCATCGCGGGACACTAGCGCCTCTATTCATCAAGCCATAGCCATCGAGGATGAAGGCGTAGCGATGCAGGCGTCGACATCGAGATCTCGACATGAAGCCTTAGAC
>JASDVE010000135.1:0-6126 GCA_041891195.1 Myxococcota bacterium
CTCTACATCAAGTTCAACAGCGAAGGGGAGTTCGTCTACGACCACGGCTGGTCCCACGCGGCCGAACGCGCCGGCATCGCCTACTTCCCAAAACTTTTGGTAGGCGTCCCCTTCACCCCGGTAAGCGGCGCACGTTTTTTGGTCGCCGAAGGCCAAGACCGTGTCCAGTGGGCGAGGCAATTCGGTGCCGCACTGCGCAAAATTTGCAACGAACAGGACATTTCGGGTGCCCACGTCAACTTCTGCCGCCCCGACGAAGTTGACGCCCTGGCCGAAATGGGTTTCGACAAGCGCGTCGGGTTTCAATACCACTGGAAGAACCACGACTACAAAGACTTCGACGACTACTTGCAGTGCTTCCGAAGCAAGCGGCGGAATCAGATTCGCAGAGAACGGCGCGAACTCGAAAAGCAAGGCGTGCGACTTCAGTTTTATGTTGGCGACGAAGTCACACCGGATGTGATGAAGGAGATGTTTCGCTTCTACTTGGCGAACATTGAAAACCATCATCACTGGGGACGGCAGTATCTAAACCAAGCGTTCTTTGATTTGATCACTGAACGCTTTCGGGATCGGCTGCAGGTCACGCTTGCTTGGCAGGGAGACGAAGCCGTCGCGGGGACGATGAACGTTTTTAAAGATGACATTTTGTATGGGCGTTACTGGGGAACGGATCGACACCTGCGACACCTACACTTCAATACCTGTTACTACGCGCCGATTGAGTTCTGCATTGAGCGTGGACTCACGCGGTTTGAACCGGGCGCGGGTGGCGAGTACAAGCAAGTGCGTGGGTTCGATGCGGAGCCAACGGTAAGTGGTCATTACTTGAAGGACGAACGGTTGGCGCATGCGGTGCAAGAGTTTCTGGTGCAAGAGCGCGATCATTCAGAGCAGACGATTGAATGGTTTCGTGAACAGAGTGCGTTGAAGCCGCGGAGTCAGGAATAAGGTTGGGCATTCTATAATCGAGAATCAGGGGGGCAACGCGTCGCGATGACTGAATGGGTTCACGACCTACCGGACGGTATTTTTGAATGGATCGCCGAGGTCGGCGATGGCGAGATCACGCAGTTGCGAAGGCATGTCGCGCGAAGAGAGGCGTGGATCGTCGACGTAACCCGTCCCGATGGCTCGGTGCTCGAGGGTTTCCTCCGCCTACAGCGCGACACATACGGCAACCCGCGGCTACTCGAGCGAGAGACGCGTATCCTGCAAGCGCTGGGTCAAAACGACATCCCCGTGCCGGAGATCCACGGCTGGAACCCGGAACTGCGCGCGACCCTCATGGCACGCGACCCCGGTCGCTCGGACCTTGACGCAATCAAAGACCCCGCACAACAGCGAGCCGTGATGGAAGACTTCGTCCGCATCGTTGCCCGGTTTCACACGATCGACCTCGACACACTCGGGCTCGATGACATCATGGCGCCGCGCCCGCAAACGCCTGCCGCGTGCGCACTCGACGAGGTAGACCGGGTGCTCAAGCAGATGGGCCGTCCCTTCGAAGATTGCGACGATCCACTCACGGTCTACGGCATCGATTGGTTGCGACGCTTCGCGCCGGAAAAAGTCGCGCGTGTGTCACTCGTCCAAGGTGACACCGGGCCCGTAAACTTCATGTTCCAGGGCGATCGCGTGAGCTCCGTCATCGATTGGGAACTCGGGCACTACGGTGACCCACTGGAAGATCTGGGCAACATCATGGTGCGCGAGTTGTACAACCCGAGCGGCGGACTCGATGGCTTGTTCGAACTGTACGAACGCGAATCCGGCATTCCCTACGACCGGTTTCGCGCGCGTTACTACGCAGTGCAGCAGAACGTGCGCGGGATGATGGGCATCCACGCCATCTGCAACACCGCCCCCCCCAGCCAACCACTGGCCTGGTACCTCTGCTACCGCTACCTCGGCGACCGAGCGACCGCGCAGATGCTCGCGGCCGCGATGGAAATTGAGGTCGCGCGTCCGGAGACACCAGACGACAAAGACAAAGTGGACCCGCTCGTCGCGGGAGCCCTCTACGCCCAGGAGCACGACGTCGCGCCTCGGCTAGACGATCCCTTCGCGAGACAACGCTCGGTGCAAACAATGACGCTCATCCGCTGCATCGACCGACGCGCACGCTTCGGCGCCTGGCATGAAGACGAAGAAACCCGTGACCTCACCGAGCTACTCGGCAAGCGGCCCGCGAACGCAGCCATTGGGAACAAACAGCTATGCAACCTGATCCGCGAACGCGCCGTCGAAGACGCGCCACTGATCCGCTTCCTCACACGCAAGGCCTACCGGGACGAATGGCTCTACGAACCGGTCAGCGTGCTCTATCCGAATCGTGTCTGGTCGGAGATCGACTAACGAGAAGCAGGGTGGGCAGCGTTTTGTCGAAGCGTCACGACTCGACAACCAACCACGAGCGAGCGCGGTACGATTCTCCGATAAGTTGGAGGTGAGATGGGACGTGTAGCCGGCAAGGTGGCCATTGTGACGGGCGCAGCACAGGGGCTGGGAGAAGCAGACGCACGCATGCTCGCTGCCGAAGGCGCGAGTGTGATCCTCACGGACATCAACGAAGAAGCCGGAAGACAGGTGGCTTCTGAAATCGGGGCGGAATTCTTCGCGCAGGATGTCTCGGACGAAGCAAGCTGGGCCACCCTCGTCGATGGCGCGATGGAACGACATGGCCAGCTCGACGTCCTGGTCAACAACGCGGGTATCGCGTTTATCGCCGATGTCGAACAAACTACGACCGAAATTTGGCGACGGACTTTGGCGGTACACCTCGACGGCACCTTCTTCGGTTGTCATTACGCAATGCAAGCGATGAACAAGAGTGGCGGAGGTTCGATCATCAACATGTCGTCTACGGCTGCCCTAGTCGGGCTCGCACCTTATTTTGCGTACTCAGCCGCAAAGGGCGGGATTCGCTCTCTAACGAAGTCTGTGGCTGCCTATTGTCGCGGCCAAAAAAAAGGCGTGCGGTGCAACTCTGTACATCCGGGAAGCATCGACACCCCGATGGTCGAAGCCGCGCTTTCCGGGTTAATGGACCTCGAACTCAGCGAGCAGACCGATCGCGAAGCCACCCGTCGCGCCGTTGGCCTTGGCGAGCCGAACGACGTCGCATTCATGGTGCTGTTTCTTGCTTCGGACGAATCCAAGCATATCAACGGAGCCGAGATGGTTGTCGACAACGGCGACACCGTCGTTTGATCAAGACAAAAGGTCCGCCGGCAACAGCCACAGAGGAAATGAACGATGAACATCCAAGGCCTTGTCCACGTAAACATCAAATGCAGCGACTACGACGTCTCACGAACGTTCTACGAAATGCTCGGCTTCGAGGTCTACCTCGAGGTTCCAACCCGCAACACGCGGGAAGTCGCCGAGGCGGTCGGCTTTGACGACTACGAGATTCGAGGCGCGCTCATGCGTCACTCTTCCGGCCGTGCCCCGTTCGTCATCGACTTGCTCGAATGGAAAGAGCCCATCGATCGCGCGGCCCCCTACCCGGCCCTCAATCATCTTGGGATCGCACGCATCGCCCTCGCAACTTCAGATCTCGAAGCAGACCTCGCGGAACTTGCGGCAAACCACGTCGAACTCATCAGCGAACCCGCAACCGTGCTGTGGAACGACCGACCGAGTTCGCGGTTCGTCTGCTTCAAGGACCCGGACGGCACTGTGCTCGAACTGGTTCAGGACGTCAGCAAGAACGAATCGGCAGCGAGACGAGTTTCAGGCTCCGAGCTCGGCGTTTCCGCCGATACGTAGTCCTTTGTCAAACCGGAATTCCGGTGGAGAGATGTCCGCGACGGGCAAGTCGTTTTGCAAAAAGTGCCCGTCGGCTCATGACTCTTTCGCGTCCGACTTCGTCGCGAACCAGATGTGTCCTGCGGTATGGCCGCCGTCGACCATGTATTCGGCGCCGTGGCAAAAACCGGCGTCGTCAGAAGCGAGAAAGAGCACCACGTTCGCGATGTCGCGCGGCGTCGCCTCGCGCTCGCCGAGCACGCCACCCTCAAAGCCGCGTAGTTCGATGGTCTCGCCCGCGTCCCTACGTTGCTGAATGTTCGAGATAAAGCCTTGGGTGAGTTCGGGGCTGCCACCAGCGGGACACACAAGATTCACCCGAATACCGAGCTGCCCCAATTCAAGCGCCGCGCTTTTAGTAAAGCCGCGCAGGCCCCACTTGGATGCGCTGTAGGGTGCAACCCAACCCATGCCTTCCATTGCGTCGATCGAGCCGATGTTGACGATCGCACCTCCGCCGGCCTCCTGCATGTCACCAAGCACCGCGCTCGTGCCGATCATCGGGCCAATCAGATTCACGTCGAGGATGTCTCTCGCCTTTTCGACGTCGAGTTCGGCGATCGGGCCAACGTCGAGAATCGCAGCGTTGTTGACAAGCACGTTGACCGGACCGAAACGCTCACGCGTGGCTTCGACGGCGCGCTTCCAATCGCCTTCACTTCGCACATCCATGTGCTGAAACATTGCAGCGTCGCCAAGCTCCAATGCCTCCGCCTGACCTGCATCGTCGAGAACATCGGCGAGACAAACCTGCGCACCTTCTTCGACGAAGAGCCGGGCGGTCGCCGCGCCTGTACCTCGCGCGGCACCCGTGATGATTGCAATCTTCCCTTCGAGTCGACCTGTCATTCGCGTCCTCCTCTATCCCACCACCGACGAAAAGTGATTAAGGATACGTTTTCGCGCCTCGGGTTGTCGCGCCGATACGCGGCGGGAACGTGTCACCCTCGACGACTTCAGGGTCTATATACGGAGTGTGCTCGGTGTCATGAGCATCGGAATCTGACGTATGAGTGGCGATATCGGAATTGATTTCGGCGGATTCTTCGAGTTTAGCTCGCTCGTGGCGTGCCCGGTCTCCCCAAACTGCTTCGAGGCGGCGCGCTCGCCTGCAGCCCGAGCGATACAAGCGATAACGACGGGAGTTCTTCTCGTAGAAGTTTTCGTGCGAGGCGAAGCCAGGGGCAAACGTCGCCGCGGCTACCGCGGAGCCCGACTCGGCTCAAGGTGCGACCACGCTACGGGGAGCGAAATGTCTCGGTTGGGCTTGCGGGGCGGCATATTGAACTCGGGCGGCGGGCTCCACGCCATATCACGCATCGTCTCGCCGATGTGCGTCATGTTCAACATGTCATGGCTATAACAGAAATGCCCATCGCCGACGTAGTACAGGATCGAAAGCCCGGCGACGGACCACGGTTCTCCGTTTGGTTTCTCACCGAGAATCTGATCCCATTGACTCACCAATCGATGACCGTCCGCCATCGTCCAGTGTTCCGGCGTCGACCAGCCATGCCCCGTAAGGCCCGCCATCGAACGCTCAAAGAATGCGCGGATCGCATCCTGTCCCTCGATACGTCCCCAAGCAGGGTCGATATACGCAGCGTCCTCGGTGAAAAAGTCTGCAAGCGTTGACCATGTCTGCCGCCCCGCGTCGACTTCAAGGCGCTGCGTCACGAATCGCTCGTAGGTTTCGATCGCTTCATTCTCAAGTGCTGTGGACATCGGCTCTCCTCCGGGCGCATCGCCGCATCACGCGACCGAACCCAACACAACGAGTAGCGCTCTGGAGGCATCTCTGCAGGGCTCGCGATGCGCTGATCGATTAGACGATGATTTTCTCAATCTGACGGCTCGAAGTCGACGAGTTCGGCTCCGTCCTCGACCTGATCTCCGACGGCATACCGAAACATCTTTACGCGCCCAGCCGACGGCACCTTGATGGTGTGCTCCATCTTCACCGCTTCGCACATAGGACAAACAAGCCGCGTCTTCGCCAAACGCGTGATAAGGGATGACTGGCGAAACAGTTACAATCAGGTTCGGCCATGGGGACATGGCGCCGTGCTTCAGATGAACCCGGTGCAGTGTATGACGTTACATCCAGTCGTTGACGAGGGTGAAGGGAGCCCAATAAAACGGGTGCGCGAAGCGTTCGCTGTCTCGCAAGGTTGCCTGGGCTTTTTGCAGCGCTTCCGCCTTGTTGAGTTCCGGCGTGTTGAGTCCCTTGTAGAAGTCGATCATCAACGTCCGGGCCGCCGCGTCGGAAATGGGCCACAAACTCCCCATTGCGCTGCGGGCACCGGACCGAAT
>JASDVE010000136.1:0-1150 GCA_041891195.1 Myxococcota bacterium
GCCCAGACCGACATGGTTTGCGGCGTCACCCGCGCACAAAACGCGAGTCGATTGACCATACCGCAAAGCTTCTTCGTCGCAGAAACCTCAAGCGAACCCGAACCCAATGCCATAGGATGGCTTGCCCCAAACTAGGAGGTTCCCATGAAAGTTGACGGCGCAATAATGGTCGAAGACCCGCGCGACGCCGGCCCGGCTAGCGTTTCCCTCGAGAACCAAGGCTACGACGTCGCATTCATCTTCGAAGGTCGACATGACCCCTTCCTTCCGATCTGCGTGATGGCCGAACGCAGCGAGCGTATCGAACTCATTACAGCCATCGCGGTCGCGTTCGCGCGAAACCCGATGACGCTTGCGAATCTCGGCTACGACCTTCAGCTTCACTCGAAGGGTCGCTTCATTCTTGGACTCGGCTCACAGATCAAGCCCCACATCGAACGTCGATTCAGCATGCCGTGGTCGAAACCTGCAGCACGCATGAAGGAAATGATCAGCGCCATTCGCGCGATCTGGCACACCTTTGAAACTGGCGAAAAGCTCGACCATCGTGGCGAATTCTATACCCACACGTTGATGGCGCCTTTCTTCAATCCAGGTCCGAACCCGCACGGCACGCCACCCATCTTCCTCGCGGGTGTCGGGCCGATCATGACCCGGGTCGCGGGCGAAGTCGCCGACGGGTACTTCCTGCACCCCTTCCACACCGAAGAGTTCCTCGCCGAGACGACCATGCCGTCGCTCACTACGGGCTTCGAAAGTTCGGGCCGTCCGCGAAGTGAGTTCGAAATTTCAGCGCAGGTCATTGTGGTGAGCGGTAAAGATGACGCCGCAATCAAACAAGCGAGGCAAGGCGCCAAGACGCAAATTTCGTTCTACGGCTCGACCCCCGCATACCGCGGTGTTCTCGAAAGTGTGGGTCAAGGTGAACTGCAAACCGAACTCAATCGTCTGACGAAGCAAGGCGGATGGGCCGACATGCCGGCACTGATCAACGACGACTTGCTTGAGCAGATCGCCCTCGTTGGCCCCGTCGAAGAGATCCCCGAAAAACTACGCCAACGCTACGGAACGTCCGTCGACCGAGTGAGCCTCGTGCCTTACGGCATTGACGCCCAAGAAATTGCCGCGCTGCTTCCTGCCATTCGTGAGA
>JASDVE010000136.1:1160-5875 GCA_041891195.1 Myxococcota bacterium
CGGCAGCAGCAACCCAAGGCTCCGCTGGTTCCTAGTCACTCGATGTGCGGGTTGTCGGTTGTGTCTGCCGCAGCCGCTCACCCATCACGATGGCCATCGCGGCTTGCAAGTTGAACGACGGCAAAAAACCATTCATCGGAACACGAACAACGTAATCTGCTTCGGCGAGCACACGCTTCGGGATGCCCGCCTCCGCGCCGCCGATCACGATGAGCAATGGGCCGGACAAATCAACCTGCCACGGTGCGTCGTTCCCGACATCTTCCACCGCGACCACGGTACGCCCAGCCGCCCGCGACAACGCCAACGACTCGGCCGCATCGGCAAAATGAACCGGAAAGAAACGATCGACCCGCATGCCGTAACGCAGACAATCCCGTCGTTCGGTGCGGTCGAAATCTGATGCGACGACGATCCCGGCGGCCCCGGAAACTTCGGCACTGCGAATCGCATACCCGACATTGCCCGGGTACCCGCATCCCACCAGCATCCACACCACCTCGGGGCGCTGCATGACTTCGGCCAGGCTTGCTCCCGGCGCCGGTCCTTCAAGGGCGACCACTTGGCTCTGGGTGCCGTGCGGCAACAACCTGCGCAGCTGTCGTTCGGCCACGCGGCGAACCGAGATTCCCATCTCGGCGGCACGTTCAACCACCCGTTCAACCGCCGGGTCACATGCCCCTTTGAGGCACAGCACGAAGTGAACCGGCGCGCCACGATCAAGCGCGAGGCCGATTTCTTCTGCACTGCGCAACTGCTTGCGCGGGTTTTGCGGGATTTTAGATGTTGTCGTGTCTACTGCCTTCGCTGTCATCGCGGCGCAGGATAGCGGCACGCGACCGACTTCGGTCACGATTCAGGGAATCCCGACTCTAGGCAGCACTGCGGCGTGCCGATGCTGTTCGAGGGCACTCAACGCCCGGTAGGCGCTGGAAATGCGAAAGCGGGTTTTATGGATCGGAATGGTGTGCACACTGCTCCTTGCAATGAGCCTCCCCGACTACGTCTCAACCCGCCGCGATCCCACCGGCGGTCCGGATGATGCCGACCTTTCCGTGACCCATCAGAACGTCGCAGCACCAGAAGACGGACGCACACACTTGCTTGCTGCGGTGAAAGTCTGCGAGGTCGACGACGACGATCGATTGCTCGCCAAAGCCGTGTGGCGAGGTAGCGACATTTCGACGAGCGACATGGCGTCGTTGCTCGATGCGAATCGCGAAGCCCTCGCACACCTGCGACGCGCCCTCGAGGCGCCCCACTTTCGACTCCCCGAACTGTCCGCCGACGAATTTGACGTCGTGCCCGAGATCCCGATCGAAACAGAATCCCTCATCGAACTCCTACGATTCGAGTCTCTCTACCTTGCACGAACCGGAGACTGGGACGGCGCCTTCAATAGCGCCATCGACATTCTTCGCTTCGCGCAGCGGATCGAGGGAGCAAACCACGCCGCACTCACGACCACCATGCTAAGTGTGTGGTACCGGTCGATGGGACTCGAAACCCTGCGCCGACTCGCCTCCTTCGCACCATTAGAAAACGAACAAGCGAAACATTGGGTTGAAACACTCCCCTCCTTTCGAAGTGACCCTTCGGCCTGGAAGCGAATGTGGGCCGTCGAATATCAGCAGTGGAAGGCGCTATTGGGATGGATCGCCGAACGCGCCGAACATGATTTCCGCAGCGGACAGGGTTCCGTGCAGGCGCCCGAATTCACGCTGCTCGACATCGCCGCACTCCGTAGCGAAACCGAACGCACTCTCGAAGCCTTTGCAGTCGTAACACGGACGTACCAACGCGCGAGTGAACTCGACTGTTCTGACCTGACGTCGATCCCGTTCCCGCAAGACCAATGGGACACGTCGGCCCCTACGTTTGAAGGACGGGGCGCCGGCGACTCGGAAATCGCACTCGAAATTTCGACCCCCGACTACCGGGATTTCTTCATCAAGCGTTGTGCCGAGGACACCGCCCTCGCCGCAACCCAGACCTTGATTGCACTTCGGGCCTATCAACAAGATAACAATCGTCTCCCTGAAGCTCTGAACGATTTGGTTCCGGCCTACCTCGCTTCGATTCCGACGGATTCATTCGGCGGTAAGCCGATCCGCTATTCCCGCGCACACAAGCTCGTCTATTCCACCGGTGCCGAAGGTGCGATGGATGCGGGATTCGAGGTTCAGGGCAAAGCCGCCCCCGTGCACGAGCTTACTTACCCCATCGAGTTCTAGCTGCGAAACCGGGCGCATCGCGCCGGGAGGAACAAGGGGTCGATGAAGAAAGCGCTCTGCCCCTTCGGCAGCGCGTGATCAGTCCAGCAAAAGCTCCATAGCGATTTCGCCGTAGGCGTAGGTCGCATCACTGCTTCGTGTCACAGGGAAGACAAGTGGCGCGACTGCGAACACCGCGCCTGCAGTGTAGAGCGCGACCGATAGCTATTCCCGTCGAGTCACGCGTTACTGCTCGTCTCCCTGGGCCGAGATCGCCTGGGCGGTTCGCCAAACGGCGAGGAAGAGAAACACGAAACCGATTGGAAGCAGAAAGATCCCGAGGCCCGGGTCGCCCCGGTATATAAACAGGCCGCCCAGAAAGAAACCGCCGGGAATCAAGAACAGCGACAAGATCAAATTGCGCGACGCGTTGTCTCGGCGGCTTCCCGACCAGTTTGGTACGAGCGAAAGCGTTGTGGCAAAACCAATGTGAATCATTGCCAGGAGTGATCCGTGGGCATGGGCGAGCGTCCAAAGAAGTCTTCGCGTATCGCTCGCAACGTCGACGTAAAATCCGAGCTTCAATCCATGAAGTATTTCGAGCCCGCTGCCCATGGTCAAAAAAAGAAGCAAGCTCCACCATCCCACGCGCAAGTGCCGCCCTACCAAGGGGTCGTGTGTCGAATTCATTTGGATGCCTTTCACGCTGGCACGCCATTGCGGCGGCCGTGGCTATTCGCGAATAACCCGCACTGAGTTATCGCGCTCTCGCAGCAAACGTTCGATCAGCGCTTCTTCGAGAGGATCAAGCGGCGCGTTCTCCGGAGCTTGACCAATTGCCAGTACCGTTTGCACAGCACCCGCCTGCACCCTCGCTGGTCTTACGAAATCGTATTCGATGTCTTCGTATCCGCTGAACTTTCGAAGGGATCGCTCCGCGAGATAACGAACGGCGGCATACGGATCGGCCAGACCTCGAGCCAACAGCGGTGGCTGGATATTCGCTTTAGACGCCGCGATCGCCGGGTCCCACCCTAAGTGCCAGGACGCAGTCGCGCGATCGACTGCGTCTCCTTTGAGTAGCCACAGGGCGCCGGTGGGCACCGTTCTACCATCCTCGTCGAACTCAGCCTTTGGTTTGTCGTACCAGGCCGCGATCCGCGCATCCGTCCATTCGAGGGTTTGATCGAGATGACAGAGATTGCACGCGTTGGGTCTGCCCGTTGTGGCCGTTCCCTCGGCGGTCGGGATGTCGATGCGGTGGCTCCGCGTCAGCTGCAGGATGCCATACGTCGTATTCGGCATGTGGCAGTTGTAACAGCGCGATCCAGGCGAATCTTCTACGTGGTTGGTGTGTTCTGAGATTCGCCCGACGTACTGGGTATGACACTGTAGGCACGCCTCGTCGCCAACGCGATCGCGTGCAAGTTGATCGTTCGGGTCGCTGTCGTGCATCGAATGACAGGACGCGCAGGTGATTTCGCCCCGCGTATAACACGCGGAAGCGGACATGCCTGTAAACTCTCGCCCGGTTACCCGCGACGTTCCGTCACCCCAAAAGTAGTCTGGTCGCGAATGATCCGGGACCGCCTCGAATTTACGCAGCTTCATCGAGTCTTCGATCCGCTCACCGGGACGGAACTTGCCACCGGTATTGTTGTCCCAGCTCGTGTCTACGCGACCGGCGTGACACGCCGCGCACGCTTCTGCCGCAAGCTTCGAGTCGAGGTTCATGGGGTTGATGATCGTGTCGTCGGGTTCGCCACTCAGATGTAACGCGTAACGCCTTGCCGGGTTTCCGTTTGCTGCCACGTGCTCCTCGCCGGGACCATGGCAGGACTCACATGCGATCCCTAGCTCACCCACCCATGGATCTGCTGCGGGATGAGGTTCGCTTCCAAGTTCGCTTCGCGGCTGGCCCCCCGTGCTGTGGCACTTGATGCAGTTGAGCGTCCAGGTCCCGGCAATGCCAGAGCCCCCGTTTGGCGGCTGGAGATAAACGGTTTCGCCGGGCACCCAACGTTGATCCCGGATCAGCCAAGTCCACGACATCTGAGTCAGCCCGTCGTCTTCAAGGGGGACCCAATAAAGCTGCATGTGATGCGAGCCAGTCGTCATCACCACTTCGCCCTGCTTGCGCGGGAAGTCCTTGGGCAAGATGCCTTTGTTCTTTCGAAATTTATTGAACGCTGGCCAAGGATCGACGTCGTCAATGATCATTGCGCCGTCTTCCTCGAAGCGAACGTCGAAACGACGACTTCCACCGATCATCGACGCGTTTTCATGGGGCGCCGCGATCGTTTCAGGGCTCGCCACTTGAGTCATGGTGCGGTGATAGCTGGAATACCAGCTGTCGTACTGCCCGGGATGACACGCGCGACAGGTCTCCGAAGAAACAAAGCCTTGCTCGACGGTCTTTTCTGGCGTCTGTTGTTCGGGGATGGTGGGAATCCGCGGGGTCCACATCGCAGCAGAGACAAGAACGAGTCCCATCACCGCGAG
>JASDVE010000136.1:5885-6106 GCA_041891195.1 Myxococcota bacterium
GACTGGCATGATCCCGCCCGCGGACCCACGCCAGTACATGCGTGTGGCCAGGAGCGTGACTCCCGCAAAGGCGAAGAAGAGCAGGTACTCAAGCAGCCTGCCCGCTTGGAATTCAGTTCCCAACATCGACGATCGGCGTCCACATAGGACTCAGACTATCATATTGGCCGTTTCAAAGACGCTCGCGGCACTTCCCTCTCTACGAGTCCGTCGTCTGCGAA
>JASDVE010000137.1:0-29183 GCA_041891195.1 Myxococcota bacterium
CTTCGACCGATGCGGTCTTTCCCGGCGTAAAGTTTGGGAGCGTCGGATATTCTTCGGTCGAGGTGCCAGCGAGGGTAAAGTTGCTGCGTGCGCATTTGATGTTCAGATAGCCGTTCGCGGTAGCTTCAAGGTGAATGTCTTCGTCGGGAAGTTCGCGAACAATTTCGAACAACTTCTTTGCGGAGACCGTCACACCTCCAGCCGTTGTTACTTTGGCCTCATGAGAACTTTGTATTCCAACTTCGAGATCCGTTGCTGCAAGTTGAAGCTGTTCGCCTTCTTTGCCTTTATTTGATGCACTCATCAAAACATTCGCGAGGATCGGCATGGAGTTTCGTTTTTCAACGATTCCCTGCAGACGTGATAGTCCGGTTTGAAGTTCGCCTTTGTGAATCGTGAGTTTCATCGTCTTCCTATTGTTTCCGTTTTCTTGAAATTTTTAAGAGAGAGTTAGTAGGAGTTGGTGGTCGACATCCGGTTAAAACTCATCTAGCTACGCGATGTTGTTGACGGTTTGCGTTTGCGTTGTTTGTCGCGTTAGGAACTGAAAGTGGCGATTGTGTTGTTTGGCGCGGTTGGGTCGATATTCGTTGGGTAGAAAGCGGGGCCGAATAGGCGCGATCGACGTCTTTGGCATCTTACTTTGACAGGAATCTTACCACGAACACCCGTTGTAAGTCGTCGCTTTGTCGCTGTTCTATCGGGATTTTCGCAGATGGTGAGATTCGAGATAGATCTGAATAGAGGTGCAATGTGCCGTTGCAGGCGGGCGCCAGCGCGGATAAGATCCTGCGTTCGCGGGATCACGCCCGGTGGTCAGAACCTTTAAAAATACCGGATCCTGTCGAGCGGTGAGGCGTAGTCGCTCGGTCGTTCCGGCGAAATTGAAGGATCGATGTGTCCGCAATGTAGTCTCGTCGCTTCGCGAACCGAAGCCAGCGCTCTAAAGCAGTGTCACGTACTAGGATCTACCAGAGTTGGGGCGTGAGATGCATTCTCGTTCCGGGTTGTTGAATAAGCCGCAAGTCCAAGTGTTCGCGTCGATAGATAGAGATAGTTAGAGATAGATAGATAAAGTCGACGTTGAAGTACGGACGGCGGCGAGCGGATCGGCATATTCCAAGTAACCGCAAGTTCCGTAATCTCTGTTGAATCAGGGGTTTTGAAGCATTTTGCAAAAATCGTGAGAGATCGAAACGCGAGACAAAATTTGGCCGGGCAAATCTTCTAGGTCCCGGTGGTGTCATTGAAAAAATCCGAATCGTTTTTAAGGCCGTCAAACAATCGTCGTTGCGGCTAAGAAAGCCAACTAAAGAGAGCATTACCAATGAAGCGCACGTATCAGCCCAGTCGAATCAAGCGCAAGCGAAAGCACGGCTTCCGAAGCCGCATGAGTACCAAGGCGGGGCGGGCAATTTTGAGCCGTCGCCGGGCGAAGGGACGCGCGCGTCTCACAGTCTCGGTGGGCTCGAAGCAGGGTTAAGGATGACCGGTTCCGCTCGGTTTCGACGGGCGGATCGAATTGTTTCCGCCCGCGATTACGCCCGAATTCGACGGCGTGGTAGACGGGTCTCCTCAAAGAACTTCGCAGTCTCGATTGCTCCGGTCGGTGGACCGGAGTCTCCCCGGGGCGGCGTCAAACACCCATCGAATACCCGCCTTGGCCTGAGCGTGAGCCGCCGCGTTGGTAACGCCGTGGTGCGCAATCGCGTAAAACGAGCCGTGCGCGCCTGGTTTCGCACGACGCGCGGAGCGATCTGGGGCGGCGAGGTGGACATCGTGGTGATCGCGCGTCGAGGAGCTCGGGACCAACAGGTTTGCGAGATTGCAGATGAACTCAACCAGCTGTTTTCGAAAATTGCGGGGGCTAGCACGGTGAAGCCTCCCAAGGCGCACCCACGAGCGGCTGGCTCCGAAATTGGCTCCAGGACATGAAACCTTCTGTCCACGGGATCATGGGGTCGGCGCTGATATTTCTAATTCGGTCCTATCAGATACTAATATCACCGATTTTACGCCCCACATGCCGTTTCGCACCCAGTTGCTCGCAATATGCAATCGAGGCAGTTGGTCGCCATGGTGCTCTTCGAGGAAGCCTGCTCGCAGCTCGGCGCCTCGGAAAGTGTCATCCCTTAAATGAAGGCGGGTTCGACCCCGTACCCTGAGGCAAGCCGTTGGATCGCAATACCCTTCTCGCAATCGCACTCTCCCTTTTGGTTTTGAGTGCTTGGACGTCCTATGAAGCGGCGAACGCCCCGCCTCCACGCCCGGCAAGTGAATTCTCTGCTGATTCTTCCCGCGGGGACCCGGTTGACACGCGGGCCGTTGGGGATGCTTGGCCAGGTGACGATCGCGGCGCTGCGCCCGGGAGCGACGTCCGGCAAATCGCGAAGCAAGACGAACGACCCGACCTCCTTATTCCGTCGACCTCCGATGAAGCGGCGCCGTGGACCGGTGGTCTAGAGAGCGACCTGTTTCGGGTTCGACTCGACAACCGCGGTGGCGGCATTTCGAGTTGGCGTTTACTCGATCCGCTGTATACGGCCGACTCCAAAGGGGGAGTGACGGAGCCGCTCGAGCTTGTGACGCGCATTGACGACACCAGCCTAGTGCTCACGAACTCGCTTAGGGGGTTGGGGATAGGCGATCTAAAGAAGGCGGTATGGGATGTTGAAGCGAGTGAGGGCGAACGTGTCGTGTTTGCGATCGCGCGCGGCGGCATCGAGGTTCGCAAGATCTACACCTTCGACCCGGAAAGTTACGTCTTCGACTATGAAGTCGAAATTCGGAATACAACTGACAGCACGCTTGAAACCGACGTCGATGTGCAATGGCCGGCGGCAATGGTGGACGGAAACGATTTCCGTGAGCAATCCTTAAGCACACTCGTGAATGACGATGTCGAGACGGAGATGGTCCCTAGCGTGGGTTCAGGGGGGTTTTTCTCTTTTCTTGGCAATGGAGATGGTGGACCCTCCACGTACGTGGGCCTAGTAAGTTGGGCCGGCGTTTCGAACCGATATTTCTTCGCGGGTTTGATCCCGGATGAAACAAGTACCTCGGTTGCGCGCGTAACGTTTTTGCCAGTGATCGAAGGCAAAGTCGCGGTTTCGCGTTTCGCCTACGAAGGTGTAGAGATCAAGCCTGGCGAGATCGTTTCGCGAAACTTTCGTGCGTATATCGGGCCGAAGATTCCCGAACTTCTTACCGAGATATCGCCTGGGCTCGAGCGGTCGGTTGACTTTGGTTATTCATGGCTCGAACCGCTCACGCGTTTCTTCCACGGGGTTCTGACACTGCTTTACGGCTTCATTCCGAACTATGGGGTGGCCATCATTATTTTGACCGTGATGGTTCGCGTGGTCACGCTCCCCATCATGCAGAAGCAGATGAAGTCCATGGAGCGGATGCGCGAGTTGCAGCCGCGCCTGAAAGAGATCCAGGACGAGCACAAAGAGAATCGTCAGCGTCAGTCCGAAGAGCAGATGAAGCTCTACAAAGAGGAGGGTGTAAATCCCCTCGGTGGTTGTTTGCCGATGCTGCTGCAGTTTCCGGTTTTCATCGGTCTTTTTTATGCGCTTCAGAGCACGATTGCGCGGCGCCATGCGCCGTGCATGCTCTGGATCACGGACCTTTCGGCGCCTGAAGAGTTATTCGTAATTCCTGGTCTCGACGTGCCAGTTCGTGTGCTCCCGATTGTGATGGGAGCAAGCATGCTGATTCAGCAGCGAATGACGCCGATGACGGGCATGGACCCCGTGCAAGCGCGCATGATGACAACCGTTATGCCCTTGATGATGACGGTTCTGTTTTATCAATTTCCATCGGGCTTGGTGCTCTACTGGATGATCAGCAACTTTCTAGGGATTGGTCACCAGCTTTGGGTACGAAAGTCACGCGAGAAAGAGAGTTAGGCGCGCACTGGCCGAATATTGCAGTGCAATTCATCGAACGAAACAACTGAAGGAGAGGGGAGCGAAAATGTACGACCCGAAAGCAGAGCCGAATGAGTTTATAGGAGATGACCGAGCTGAGGCCGTCGCGAAGGCGTGTCGATTTTTTGGCGTCGAAGAAGCAGAGCTCAAAGTAGTCACTCCGGAAGCCGGGGAAGTGTTCGGCGCTGCAGCGCGAGGCGTTGTGGTTGCAGTTCCGAAGGGCGCAAAGCCGATCACGCAGTCAGACAGCAATGACCGGGGTGGCGATCGTGGTGGTCGTGGCCGAGATCGTGGTGCTCGAAGCGGCGGTGGCGGCGGTGGCGGCGGGCGCGATCGAGAGCGCGGTGGCCGTGGGGGTCGCAGTGGAGGGGGTCGTGCAAGCAGCGACAGGGATGACGAGGGTTCGGCACAACGCGAACCCGATCGCGAAGTAGCGGTCGCGGCCCGAGAGTTACCCAAGGGAGAGTCCAAGGGAAGCGTTGAGGGCACCATCGGCGAGGTTGGAGAGTTCATTAAGGGAGTCGTTGAACGGATGGCGCTCGGTGAATTCAAGATCTCCGAATCTTCAGAAGGTGACTTCTGCGTGTACGAGCTCCGGGGCGAAGCCGCCCTGGCGCTCGGCACGGGGGACGGGCGTGCGGTTGACGCGCTCCAGCTCCTTGGGAACCAGTTTTCGATGCGGCTGGGCGACGATTCGCCGCGCGTCGTGGTGGACGCCGAAGGCGACGCCGAGAAGCGGACTGACTTCCTAGCGCGCCTTGCAAAGCGTGCGGCAGACCGTGGGATCGAGACGAAGCGTGCGGTAGCGCTCGACCCGATGAACGGTCGCGACCGACGGATTTTGCACGTTACGGTGAAGGAAATGGAGGGCGTGGCCACGCTGAGCGTAGGCGAAGGCCGGTACCGTCAGGTCGTAGTGGTACCCGAAGGTGCTGACGAGTACGAAGAGGCACTGGCGTCGAGCAACGCGGTTAACGAATAATAGGCGGGTTTGCTCCGGCTCCCGCCGTCGAGCATGGGCACATGTTCCACATAGGCTCAAACGTTCCACGGGGAACGTTTGAGTATGTTCCACGGGGAACATATCATCCAAGATCGCAACCTAGACCCCAAGCAAGACCGCGAGCAAGTACTCGAGGCCACGCGAACAACTCTCGCTGAAGGCCTCGAGGCTCTGCGCCTCCACCCAGGCAATGCCAGCACGGGCCAGCTCGCCCAGCTCGCGGTCCTCTTGGCCGATTGGGCGCCCAAGATGAACCTCACCGGACATCGAGGGGCCGATGCCATCGCGCGAAGGCTTATTCTCGACGCGGTCGCGCTCTTCAACGTTCTTCCCGACTTTGATAGCCTTGCAGACCTCGGCTCGGGGGCTGGCTTCCCCGGACTTCCCATCGCAATTCTCTATCCAGACCGGCGGCTTGTATCTGTAGAAGCCCGAGCAAAGCGGGTTTCGTTTCAGAGAGCCGTTGTCCGGAAACTCGGGCTCGAAAACGTCGAAATCATTCAGTCGAGGATCGAGAACGTCGAACCCGTCGTCTGTCAGGCGGTCGTCGCCCAAGCCGTTGTTCCGCCGGACCAAATTGCGCCCCTCCTGCTTCCCTGGTGCAGGAGTGATGGCTGGATCGCTGCGCCCGGAACTCCGGAATCCCTCGCAGAAATCCCACCCGAGACAGCCGGCACCGAGCCTGGCGAAATCCGGCGATATCAGGTCCCGCTCGCGGGATCTGATCGCAGGGTCTGGCTCACTCGCCCTGCCGCGCTAAATCCGGCCCCGAATACCGACTAAACCAAGCACACGCTGTGGTGCTGTGATAATAAACGATCTGGAGGGGGGTTGAGGTTGGGCGATCGCCCAACTTTCCGGCTGACGCGAACGATCGCGGTGCTGTGTCGTCCCTTATGGGTCTCGGTTATTGAGACCACGAACCGTGAGGACGAACCCCGATGTCAGCCTGCCGCGTCATCGCAGTAGTTAACCAGAAGGGCGGCGTCGGGAAGACGACGACCGCCGTGAACCTCGCCGCGTGCTTCGGTGTATCCGAACGCGCCACACTCCTTATCGACCTCGACCCCCAGGGGAATGCGTCGAGTGCGTTTGGTGTGACCAAAACCACACGCCAAGTCTATGACTGCTTGATTGGCCGTATGGCGATCAAAGACGCGGTTCTGCCCACCGAACTCAGCTCTCTTCATCTATTACCGGCGGGCCCCGATCTCGTTGGCGCAGAAGTCGAACTCGTCACGGCCGACGACCGAGCCCTCCACCTCGACCGTGCCCTTGAGGACGCGCGTAACACATACGAGTTGATCATCATCGACTGCCCGCCGTCCCTGGGAATCTTGACCCTCAATGCGCTGACGGCTGCAGACTCGATCTTGATCCCACTCCAGTGCGAGTATTACGCACTTGAAGGCCTTGCTCGTTTGATGGAAACCCGCGAACTCATCCGCGACAGCCTGAACCCCAAGCTCGAACTCGAAGGCATCGTGCTCACGATGGTCGACCAGCGGAACAACCTAAGTCGACAAGTTGAAGCCGAAGTCCGCCAACACTTCGGCAACAAGGTGTATCGGACTCGCATCCCGAGAAACGTCCGCCTGAGTGAAGCCCCGAGTCACGGTCAACCCATCTTGCTCTATGACATTCATTCGCGTGGTGCCGTCGCGTATCTAAAGCTCGCGGAAGAAATTCTATCGCACCATGCGAGCGAGGGAACATCGTCGACGCCCCTATCGGCATCGCCATCATCGCCATCATCGCCATCGCCGACCGCGATACCGGTCGCCATGGGCGCGGTCGAACTCGCACCCGCCGACGAAGCATCATCTCCTACCAAACAGGAAACCAACCATGAGTAATCGACGTAACGCTTTGGGTCGCGGTCTTGGTGCACTGATACCAGGTGCGGGGGTCAAAGAACCTGTGCCAGCGGCAACGCCGTCCTCCGCTCCGGCAGGGGCTACAAATTCGAGCGCACAACCGATCGCGACGCAAACACCGCCCGCCTCGCTAAACGCCGAATCCGGCCTCCAAAATGGCTCTCGCGGGCCGACACTTTTGCGAGTCGATACGATTGACGCAAACCCCGAACAGCCGCGTCGCATCTTCAACGAAGCCCATCTGAAAGAGCTTTCAGAATCAATCAAGCTTCACGGCGTGCTACAGCCGGTCGTCGTGCGTCGCGCAGGCGCCCGCTTTGAGTTGATCGTGGGTGAGCGAAGATGGCGCGCGACCCAGGTCGCGGGTCTCAAAACAATCCCCGCGGTCGTCGCCGACATCGAAACCAAAGACCGCCTCGAAATCGCCATTATCGAAAACGTTCAGCGCCAAGATCTCAACCCGATCGAACTCGCGCACGCGTACCGTGCGTTGGCCGCGACTGGCGCCACCCAGGACGAAGTCGGGCGAAAGGTGAGCAAGGACCGCTCGAGCGTCGCGAACCATCTGCGCCTGCTTGATCTTTCGCGGGACATACAGGAAGACATCGAAGAAGGTCGCCTTTCCATGGGGCACGCAAAAGCGCTGCTTCAGGTGACCAACCCCGAGCGGCGCTTGCACCTGCGCAACCGCGTCGTGGAAGAGGGGCTTTCGGTTCGCGAAGCCGAGCTTGTGGGTCGCGGTATCGCGGGCCCGGCCGCCGGCGCACAAACCCGCAAGCCGCGCAAAACCAAGTCGGTCCTCGACCCCGACTTGGCCCCCCTTCTCGAAACCCTGCAGCGCCACCTCCAGACCCGGGTACGTATCGTGGGTGGGGCCGATCGGGGCAAGATCGAGATCGACTACTTCGAAAAAGAAGATTTCAACCGGATCGTGACGATGCTGATGGAAGCGGGTCCTTGAGTCAGGCGGGTACCACCGAAACTGCGCCGATGGAGGCTCCGACCCTCGTCATCCGAGCCGGGGCGGCGTTCGACGGGCTCCTGACCTGCCCGAAAGCAGCGAGGATCGAGGGGCGCTTCACCGGGAACGTGTTCGCCGAGGGCCGGCTCGAAATCGGCGAAGCCGCAGAGGTTACAGGCCGGATCGAGGCGCAGGACATCGTGATCGCTGGCCGATTCGAAGGCGAACTGGAAGCCACTGGGTGCATTTCGCTTCTCGCGACCGCACGGGTTCAGGCTGAACTTTGCGCGCGAGAATTGATCGCCGAAGAGGGCTGCATGGTCACGGGGCGCTGTCGCACGATCTCAACCCATGGTGTTTGAGTAGTTCACCCGGAGTCCGGGGGCCCCTACCCCGACCCATTCTTGAAACTCAGCTCAACTATGCAAAACTCGATGCCCTAAAACTCCGCCTGCGGGTTATGGGTTGCGGAGGCCCCACTAAAACTCGACTGAACTCGCAGGTGACCCAAGCCATGTACGCGGCCCCACGCTTCGCCGTCCCCAAGGTCGAATGGCAGCTCAATTGTCGCCCGGCGAAACGAGAATGCAGCGCGTGCAACAATCTGTCGCATCGACATTTACGCCCGCTAAGCGAGCATGCCGACCCCCGAATGACCACGGGTACAGAAGCAGCCGCTTTCAGCGCTTCATGCTACCCGGGAGAGAGAACCAAGTGATACATCTTCGAAGGCCTATGTCGGCGCAGCGACCACGCGTGACGGAGCGGCGAATATTTGCGCGCAATGCTGCTGCGCTGTTTGCGGTTGTCGCCACTGGGTTGCTTGCGGGCCCTGCACACGCGGCCGGCCAACTGGTCTTGACGCCGCACATCCCAACGCTGGTTATCTTGCTCGTCGGTTTCGTTTTACTCATCTTCCCGCTCAACAGCATGATCTTTCGTCCCTTGTTTCGAGTACTCGACGATCGCGACGCCAAGATCGCGGGTGCAACCAAAGACGCAGAGGGCTTGGTCACCCAGGCTGACGACTTAATGAACCAGTACCGCGGCAAGATCCGCGAAGCGCGAGACGACGCCGCCAACGCGCGCCGCGAACAAATCGAATCGGCTCGCTCAGAGCAAGCGTCCATCACCGGCGACGCGAAGGCGGAAGCCGAAGACGAAATCAGGCGCGCGCGACAAGAGATCAACGAGTCGCTCGCTGAAGCCCGCGTAACCATCAAAGCGGCTTCTCGCGAAGTGGCATCGGTGGCGGCAGAGAGCATCCTCGGACGGTCGCTATGACGAACAGCCTTCGCAATTTCCCATTTCACAACCGTCTATATAGGAAGGTCCTCGATAAGAATCGCCTCGCGGTCGTCGTTGTGATCGCGGGCATCCTCGCAGCCGCGAGCCCGGCTCTCGCCGCAGGCGGCGGCAGTGGTCCTTCCGCGTCCGAGCTCCTTTGGCAGGCCGTGAACCTCGTCTTGCTGCTTGGCGTTTTGTTCGCCGTCGCACGCAAGCCCATTACGGCGTACTTCGCAGAACGTCGCGAACAGATCAAAGAGGACATCCAGAAGGCCGACAAACTTCTTGCCGAAAGCAAGAAGCAGTTTTCTGAGTGGCAGGGCAAGCTCGTCGAACTCGAAGCGGAAGTGCAGACGATTCGGGACGAAACGCGACAGCGCGCCCATGACGAACGAGATCAAATCGTCGCAGCGGCACATGACTCGGCGGAGCGCATCAGGTCGGACGCCGTTGCAGCGGTCGACCAGGAGCTACGGCGCGCCCAGGTGGAGCTGCGCGAAGAAGCGGCAAACCTTGCAGTCGATTTGGCCGCGAGCATCATCACCGAACAAGTGGATGATCGCGATCGCGATCGCTTGCTCGACGAATTCATCACGCGCGTTGAGCCGGCAACCATCCAAGATTCAGGAACGGGGAATTAGGCGTGCCCACTACCGCAGCAGCCCGGCGCTATGCACGCGCATTGTTTCAGATCGCGCGTGAAGACCACCGGGTCGGCGAAGTCCTCGGCGAACTCGACGCTCTCGCAACGATGCTCGATGAAAACGAACCCCTACGCGACGCTCTCCTTACACCGTTACACCCGGTCGAAGAACGCAAGGCCGTGATGAAGTCGGTGTCGCAGGGTTCGGGCGTAAGCGCTTCGGTCACCAATTTCTATAGCTATTTGATCGACCAGCGACGCCTGGTGGATTTCTACGGAATTCGCGAGGAGTACCAGCGCCTGGCTGACGAAGACGCAGGCCTTATGACCGCGGTCGTGACCACGGCAAGCCCGCTCGACGACCGCCGCAAAGATCGCCTGCGCCGCGCACTTTCCGAACGTACGGGCCAGGAAGTCCAGCTCGACATTCAAATCGACCCCACGCTCATCGGCGGCGCGATCGCCAAGGTCGGAGGCATGGTCTTCGACGGAAGTCTTCGCACGCAGCTGAGTAAGCTGCGCGCCAATCTCACGAAGGGATAATAGATAGATGAACATCAAACCCGGAGAGATCACCGACATCTTGAAGCGCGAGATCCGCGAGTACGATCGCGAGATCGACGTCGCAGAAACCGGCACAGTGCTGTCCGCTGGTGATGGGATCGCCCGTGTGTACGGCCTCGACAATGCACTCGCAGGCGAGCTCGTCGAATTCGGCGACGGCCTTCGCGGCATGGTGCTCAACCTTGAAGAAGACAACGTCGGTGTCGCCGTCATGGGCGAGGCGAGCAAGATCAAGGAAGGCGACGTCGTCAAGCGCACTGGCCGCATCATCGAAGTACCGGTCGGCGAAGCCATGCTTGGCCGCGTGGTCGACGCTCTCGGCAACCCGATCGACGGCAAGGGTCCCATCAACACCACCGAAACCCGACAGGTTGAACTCAAGGCCCCGGGCATCGTAGCGCGCAAGTCGGTGAACGAATCGCTCGCGACGGGCATCAAGGCCATCGACGCCATGGTGCCGATTGGTCGTGGTCAGCGAGAGCTGATCATTGGCGATCGCCAGACGGGTAAGACTGCAGTCGCGATCGACGCGATCATCAACCAGAAGGGCAAGGACGTACAGTGCATCTACGTCGCCATTGGGCAGAAGCAGAGCACGGTTGCTCAGGTGATGGAGAAGCTCGCGCAGCACGACGCGCTCGAATACACGATCATCGTCGCATCGACGGCCGCAGAGCCGGCGCCGCTTCAGTACATCGCACCCTACACGGGCTGCACCATGGGCGAGTACTTCCGCGACACCGGTCGCCACGCGCTGATCATTTATGATGATCTCTCGAAGCAGGCCGTTGCCTATCGCCAGCTTTCGTTGCTTCTGCGACGGCCGCCGGGACGCGAAGCTTATCCGGGCGACGTCTTCTACGTTCACTCGCGCTTGCTCGAACGCGCATGCAAGCTGAGCGACGAACTCGGCGGCGGTAGCCTCACGGCACTTCCCATCATCGAGACCCAGGCGGGCGACGTTTCGGCGTACATCCCGACCAACGTCATTTCGATTACCGACGGTCAGATCTTCCTTGAAACGGACTTGTTCAACTCCGGCATTCGCCCCGCGATCAACGTGGGTCTTTCGGTGTCTCGGGTTGGGGGTTCGGCGCAGGTCAAGGCGATGAAGTCGGTCGCCGGCACGTTGAAGCTGAGCCTCGCGCAGTACCGTGAGATGGAAGCCTTCGCGCAGTTCGGTAGTGACCTCGACCAGGCCACCCAGGACCAGATCGCAAATGGCCAGCGCCAGGTTGAAATGTTGAAGCAGGGTCAATACTCACCGATGTCGATGGAAGAGCAGGTCGTTTCGATTTACTCCGCCACCCCCATCAAGGGTCGTGACTCATGGGTCCGCCACCTCGAACTTGAAGAAGTGAGTCGCTACGAAACCGAGATGCAGGACTACATGCACGCGAGTCATCAGGACGTGTTCGACGCGCTCCGCGAGAGCGGCAAGCTCGAAAGTGCGACCGAAGAAAAGCTCGTGGCAGCGCTCAACAAGTTCGCAGAAATCTTCCAACCCAAGTCGGCATCTGCCGGTGGTGAGGCCGCCTAATTGGCCAACTTGAAAGACATCAAACGCCGGATCACAAGCGTACAGAGTACGCAGAAGATCACGAGCGCGATGAAGATGGTTGCCGCGGCGAAGTTGCGCCGCGCGCAGGAAGCCATCGTGAACGCACGCCCCTATGCCGAGCGCATGCGCTCAACCCTCGAAGAAGTCGCCGGGGGTATGGGGGGCAACGTCGAGCATCCGCTCTTCGAAGTCCGTGCCGAAGTAAAGTCGCTCGAACTTATCATCGTGACTTCAGACCGCGGCCTGGCGGGAGCGTTCAACAACGCAGTAATCAAGTTTGCCGAGAAGATCCTGAAGGAACGAGAAGCAAGCCTCGAAAAGGTTTCATTCACGTTGCTCGGCAAGAAGGTTGGCGACTACTACAAGCGTCGACGCGCAAACGACATCCTCGAAGCCTCTCCAACCGGAAATGTAATCACGTACGCCCAGGCAGCCAAAGTTGCACAGGGTGCGGCGCACCGGTTTGAGACGGGCGAAGTCGACGAAGTCATCTTGATCTACAGCGAATTCATCACGACGATGACCCAGACACCACGTAGCGTTCAGATGCTTCCTGTCTCCGCGCCTGAAGCAGTCGAGGACACAGAGGCCAACCCGTACGAGATCGAGCCGAGTCCCGAAAAGTTGCTGGCCGTTCTTGTTCCCAAGGCGGTTGAAGTCGAAGTCTTTCGGGCCTTGCTGGAAAGCCAGGCCGGTGAACACGCCGCACGGATGGCCGCGATGGAAAGTGCCACCCAGAACACACAAGAGTTGATCGAAAAACTCACGTTGCAATATAACCGCGCACGACAGGCGGCGATCACGAGCGAGCTCGTTGAAATCGTCACCGGTGCCCAGGCCCTAGAATAAATAGACGCTTGAGTAGATAGAAACTCGAGTCAACAAAACATAGACGAGCGCATGGTTCGCGAATAGCGCGCGCTCGAATGCATCGATACAGACAGACTGAAGAGTTAGGGAGTAGTAGTTATGGCGAACGGCAAAATCGTACAGGTCATGGGTCCGGTAGTGGACGTTGAGTTCGAACCCGGCGACCTCCCCGAGATCAACACCGCGTTGCGGACCACCAATTCAACGATCGACGAGCGCGAAAACAACTTGGTTGTCGAAGTTGCGCTTCACCTCGGTGAGAACACGGTGCGCGCCGTCGCGATGGACACCACGGACGGTCTTCGCCGCGGTCAGGAAGTGATCAACACTGGCGCCCCGATCACCATCCCCGTCGGCCCCGAAACGCTTGGCCGCATCATGAACGTCATTGGCGAGCCGGTAGATGAACGCGGCCCCATCGGCGAAAAGATGAACTACCCCATTCACCGCCCGACTCCGGAATTCACCGAGCAGTCGACCGCGGTCGAAATCTTGGAAACCGGCATCAAGGTTGTTGACCTCATCGCCCCGTATCCGAAGGGTGGCAAGATCGGTCTCTTCGGAGGTGCAGGCGTTGGCAAGACGGTCGTCATCTTGGAGCTCATCAATAACATCGCGAAGAACCATGGTGGTTACTCGGTCTTCGGCGGCGTGGGGGAGCGAACCCGCGAGGGCAACGATCTCTGGCACGAAATGGAAGACGCCGAACTCGCAGACGGCACCACGGTGCTCGACAAGGCGGCCTTGATCTTTGGCCAGATGAACGAGCCTCCGGGAGCGCGTGCACGCGTCGGCCTTTCGGCCCTTACCGCGGCCGAATACTTCCGCGACGAAGAGGGCAAGGACGTTCTCCTCTTCATCGACAATATTTTCCGCTTCACCCAAGCAGGTTCGGAAGTGTCCGCACTTCTCGGCCGCATTCCTTCGGCGGTTGGCTATCAGCCGACCCTGTCGACCGACATGGGTGAGTTGCAGGAACGCATTACCTCAACGAAGAAGGGCTCGATTACTTCGGTGCAGGCCATTTACGTGCCCGCCGATGACATGACAGACCCCGCGCCTGCGACCGCGTTTACTCACTTGGATGCGACCACGGTGCTCAACCGCGCCATCTCAGAACTCGGCATCTACCCCGCAGTCGATCCGCTCGACTCGACGAGCCGGATTCTCGATCCGCAGGTGATCGGCGACACCCACTACCAGGTTGCTCGTGACGTGCAGTCCACGCTCCAGAAGTACAAGGACTTGCAGGACATCATCGCAATTTTGGGTATGGACGAACTGTCCGAAGAAGATCGCTTGGTTGTGAACCGCGCACGCAAAGTGCAGCGATTTTTCTCCCAGCCCTTCAGTGTTGCGGAACAGTTCACGGGCGTTACCGGCGAATACGTTCCGGTCGAAGACACCATCAAGGGTTTCCGCGAGATCCTCGACGGCAAACACGACGACGTCCCCGAGCAGGCCTTCTTTATGTGTGGCTCAATCGAAGGCGTACTCGCCAAGGCGAAGGAACTCTAGGTTTGGCGATTGATCTCGTCATCGTGACCCCCGAAGGCCAGGCGTATTCGGGCGAAGTCGAGCAAGTGGTGTTGCCCGGAAGCGAGGGCGACTTCGGTGTGCTCGCCGAGCATGAGCGCACCCTTGCACCCTTGCAGCACGGCGCGGTCGAAATTAAGACTGCAGCCGGCAGCGAGTGGGCCGCAATTTCAAATGGCTTTGCGGAAGTCGCGGCAGAACGTGTCGTTGTGCTCGCCGACTCATGCGTGCTCGCAGCAGCCGTCGACAAGACGGCCGTTGAAGCGGACATGACTGAAGCCCAGGCCGAACTCGATGGCCTCGCCGACACCGAAGAAAACACTGCGAAGCGCACCGGCCTAGGTGAAGCGATTCGCCAGTGCGAAGTGCGACTCGAGGTTGCGGCGAAGTAGTTCGTTGTCGCTGGTGGTAGTTCGGTGTAGTTCGGTGTCGAGCGTGGGTTCGCTCGCCCTACTCAGGACGCTTTGGCGGCACGCGCCTTCAACTTCACTTTGCCCTCGACGACTTCGACGCGAAAACTCACGTCGTTTACGCCGAGCTTCTTCTTGATCGCGCGCGCCTGCTTTTCGATTGCGGCGTGAAGTTTTTCAGGCGTTAATCCCGAAACGTTCTGCCCACACAATTTTGCGGCATCGATGTAGCTGGCGTAGATCTCAGAGCTGTCAGACTGGCGGGTGTCGTCGGGTCCACTCTTCGGGGCCGTCGCGTTCGTCTCGCTCAGCAGATGACCGCGTGCGCGGTCCCGGATATTCGCTTTGAAGACCTGCCGCTTGTAGGTTCCGGCTTCCATCTTCCGCAGGGTCTCGTCCCAGTGGCGCTTATAGGTGAGGAACTGCGAATTGATGGTGTTGTACTTGAAGCGCTCGCCGGTGTTTCTAATGACACCGTTTCCCAAGCGAAACATGGCTTTTTGCAGCTCCGCGCGGAGGGTCTGTGGCTCGCGGGGGCGGGAGCCCAGAAAGTACTGTTCATAGTCGCGCCGCAGCGCTTTTAGCTTCGTTTCAAGAATCCGCAGTTCATCTGTGAGCGTCGTGGCCTCGTGAAGCATGCAAGACAGATCGGACACAAATGCGGGGGTCTTTAGCCCCGAGCCTGTCTTGGTGGCATGCTCCCTTCTGTCGAGCGAGAGACCTGTTAGTCTCCGCGCGTGGCCGACAAATTTCTCTATAATCTCACGCTCCTCGACCCCGAAGCTGCCGCCGAACGAAAGGCCTGCGTGCTTGTGCGCAACGGCACAATCGCCGAGGTATTCGACGACCTCACGGTGGCCCCCGCCGAAAGCGAACCCATCGACCTGGCTGGCTGCGCGCTCGCTCCAGGTTTCATTGACGTTCACTTCCACGGCGAACTGATCTTCGCCCGCGAAGACGACTTTGGCGCAGCGCTTGGTCGGACGTCCGAGGCCCTCTTGCGGGAGGGAACTACGAGCTATCTCGCCACGACAGTGGCCTTTAGCCAGCCAAGAATCCACAGCTTTGTGACGCAGTGTCAATCTGAAATGACACAGCCGCGTCAAAGAGGGGCAGAACTTCTCGGCGTTCACCTCGAAGGCCCTTGGATCAACCCTGTGATGGCAGGCGCGCAACCAAGCCGCGCTATACGGCCGTATAAAGATACTCAGGACCACGAGATCCTCGAAATCGCGCAAGATTCTCTGAAACTCGTCACCCTGGCCCCAGAATGCGAGGGTGTTCCCAAACTCATCGACCGTCTTGTGAAAGCTGGAATCATTGCGTCATTGGGTCACAGTGACGCGGGTCTGGACGAAATTGACGCATGCGTCAAGAGGGGGATGACGCACGTCACCCATCTCTTTAACGCGATGGGTTCAATGCATCATCGCCAACCGGGCGTCGCGGGGTGGGCACTCGCAGACGACCGTGTGAGCTGCGACTTGATCTGCGACGGAGTCCACGTAGACCCCGCAGTCGTGCGAACTGCAAGTCGTGCGAAGCGGGACAAGCTTCTACTCATTACCGATCGCGTCGATCCGCCCGAGACCGGTGAAGCCGGATCCGGCGCGGTCTACAACGACGGGACTGCGATCCGCCTCGCAAACGGCGAGTTGGCGGGGAGTTCGCTGAGCCTGGCCCGCGCGGTTCGCAATGCACAGGACTTTGGGGCGATGACGAGACTCGAAGCGATCGCGTCGGCATCGCTCCGGCCAGCCAAGTTGCTTGGTATTGAAAATGAACGCGGGACGTTTCGCGTCGGGGCCAGAGCGGATTTTGTGGTCCTCGATGCTGAGGACCAAGTTCGCGAAACGTGGTTGACGGGTCACCGCGCTTCCATCCGAACCTAAATCCGTTCCGATCGCGAGTTGTCACACCCCGAATGCGGGTGGCGACCCGAGGTCCGTTCTCGTCGCCTCGGGGGTCCGGGGCTCAAACGAGAGGCAGGAGTCGCTCGAGCCGGATGCACTCGTGCGATGTCATCGTGGCAACAGACTGCGCCGTGATCTCTGCGAGTAGTAACGCGTCGAGCTCACCGCGGAGGTGACCCAGGTTTGCGCGGTCGGACGGTGAAAGTTCGCCATTCGACTCGCTCAGAATCACACCGGCAAGAGCTAGGCCTCTGCGTTCAATTTCTTTCAATGTAAGCAGCGTGTGGTTGATCGTGCCGAGTGCCATGCGCGCGACGACGATAATCGGGAGGTCCAAGTCTTCGGCGAGGCTTCCCATGTCCCCCGAACCTGCGGTCGGAACCAATAAGCCACCCGCGCCTTCGACGATCATCATCTTATGCCGCGCCGCGAGCGTCTTGAAACCGTCGCGAACAATTTCGAGGTCAACAACGCGGGCTTCCGCGGAGGCCGCAACGTTGGGTGCGGCGGGCAAAGCAAACTGCAGCGGACAAATCTCATCAATCGTGTCCTTCACGCCGGCTGCATCGCGAAGTGCCCGCGCGTCGAGCGGTCCGTCCCGACCCACACCCGTTTCTATTGGCTTCATCACGCCAACATCAACACCGCGTTCGCGCAGTGCGCGCACGAGCGCACAAGCCGCCACTGTTTTGCCGACGCCAGTGTCGGTCCCTGTGATGAAGAAGCCAGGCGAAGTCATGAGCGGCCCTAAGCGTCGGTGCTGGTTTCGGGATGAAGCGCGACGACTTGCACAAGTGCGTCCGCGAGTGAATCGATTTCTTCCGCGGTGTGGCTCGCCATCGGAGTAATACGCAATCGCGCACTTCCGCGGGGCACCGACGGATGCCGAATGCCCTGCACGTAAAACCCGCGCTCAAGCATGGCTTCACAGACCGCCATGGTGCGCGCGTTGTCGCCGAGGATCACCGGCACGATGTGGGTCTGCGACGGTTCAGTGGAAAGCCCGGCGGCGGCGAGTCGCGTTCGAAGTTGCGCGGCATTCAACTGCAGCTGCCACCTGCGCCACGGTTCTTCTCCAACCAACGCAAGGGATTCGCGCGCGGCGGCAACCTGCGGCGGCGGCAGCGCGCAGGTAAAGATAAAACTGCGCGCCACGTTGATGAGCAAGTCACGCAGTTCCTTCGGCCCGGCGACGTACGCGCCAAACGAGCCGATCCCCTTCGCGAGGTTGCCCATGTGGATATCGATCTCGTCCATCACGCCGCAGTGGGCGCCACTGCCCCGACCCCCTTCGCCAAGCGTCCCGGTGCCATGGGCGTCGTCGAGCATGACCATTGCGCCGTGACGATGCGCGATTTCGACCATCGCCTTCAGCGGCGCGATGTCGCCGTCCATTGAAAAAATACCGTCGAGAGGAACGAGCACGCGAACACCGTCGCGCGAAACTTCGCTGAGCGCTTTGTCGAGCGCCGCGCAATCGGCGTGCGGAAACACGCGCGACTGTGCGCGCGAAAGACGAACGCCGTCAATGATCGAAGCATGATTGAGCGAGTCGGAAACCACGAAGTCGTCGGGGCCGACCAATGCGGGGATGATGCCCAGGTTCGCCGCGTAACCCGTGTTGAACAGCAAGGCCGACTCGCAACCGGTGAACTCGGCGATCTCCGCTTCGAAGCCTTCGTGCAGATCCAGATTGCCCGAAATCAATCGGGAGCCCCCAGCCGCGCACCCCCAGTCTCGGGCGCCCCGTGCGGCGGCCTCCACCACGCGCTCGTGATGACTGAGATCGAGATAGTTGCTGCCTGCAAACAAAAGAACATCGCGTCCGTTCAACTGGACTCGGGTTCCATGTGGCCCGGACAGTTCGCGCAACTCTCGATACGTGCCGCGTTCGCGGATCGCCGAAAGCTTTTCGTGTGCAATGTCTTTGAGCGACATGGAGGCAAACGCCTTGTACTACGAAATAGACTACGAGCGCGCGCTGATCTCGGGCTTAAGCAAGTCGCCAAGCGGCCCCGGCAAGCGAAACTCGCCGGTGTCTGGGACCGGTCCGTCGTAGTCGGAGTTGCCCGACACGGTAAAGCCCGCGTCGTTGATCATCGCGTACGTGTCTCGGGCCCCGTCGCCGCGCGTCGTCAAGTAACCCTCAATGAAAAGCGAGTTAGCCGGGTAAAGCCCGAGCGGCTGCATGCTTCGCAAGTTGCCTTCGCGTCCCCCCGCGATACGAATTTCTGCCGTTGGGTTTACGAAGCGCATCAAACAAAGCGTTCGCAAGCAATGCTCAGGCGTAAGCGAACCGTCTTCGAGCACGCGGTTGCCATCGATCGGGATCAAGAAGTTGACGGGGATCGAAGGCACTTCGAGTTCGCGGAGTTTGAACGCGACTTCGATCAAGTCTTCGGTCTCTTCCCCCATGCCGACGATCAAACCACTGCAGGTGCCGATGCCATTGTTGCGTGCAGCTTCGAGGGTCGCGACGCGGTCGGCGTAGGTGTGCGTCGTGCAGATCTTGCCGTAGCGCTCTTCGCTCGTGTTCAAGTTGTGGTTCAACCGATCGAGCCCGGCTTCGGCCAAGATCTTTGCGTGCTCGTCTTCCATCAAGCCCGCGGACAAACACACTTCGATGGGGTGTCGGCTTTTGATCTCTTTGATGAGCTTCGCGAACTTCTTGGTGCGCTCGACCGTCGGGCCGCGCCCAGAGAGCACCATGCAGTAACGCGAAGCCCCGGCGCGCGCGGCTTTGTCTGCTTCTTCAAAGATCTCTTCGTCGCTCTTCATCGCGTATTTGCGGATGGGCGCTTCGCTGTCTTTGTTCTGCGAGCAGTAGCCACAGTCTTCGGGGCACAGGCCGTTTTGCACGTTGTTCAACACGTGGACCATGACTTCGCGGCCGAAGTACTTTTCGCGAACCTTGAAGGCGGCGTCGAGCAGTGCGAGCAGCGAGACGTCTTCGCCTTCGAGGATCCAGCGCGCCTGTTCGGGTGTAGGAGCGGTGCCGGCGAGGGCGGATGAACTGAGCGAGAGATAAGGGTCGGTCACGCGAGATCTCCAGAGGGGTCTTGGCCTGGTTGGCCGGTGGGGTTCGCAGGCGATTCAAAATCGAGGCGGATCGAGCAGGTAGAAACAGCCAACTACAAGGACGATTTTGGCTGTCGCAGGCACTGTAAACCAACTTTCACTGCAGGGTTTACAGCGCGACGCACTATACTGCGCGGCGTGGCGAAGCCCAAGACCATCTACAGCTGCTCGGACTGCGGAACACAACACCCGCAGTGGCTAGGTCGTTGTAATGATTGCGGAAAATGGGGAACTCTCGAAGAAGAGGTCTTCTCCCCCAACGCCGCCAAAGACGCGATCCCGAGCGCTCCGAGAAACCTTCTGGGGGTTTCCGCTCCTACGAGCCACGCTTCCGAAAAAATCCGCACTTTGGGCGAAATTGAGCCTGGGGACCACACCAGGCTGCCTTCAGGGATAGGCGAACTTGATCGCGTACTGGGAGGCGGCTTTGTGCCGGGTTCTGTCGTGCTCTTGGGCGGCGAACCCGGGGTCGGCAAGTCCACGCTGGCGCTGCAACTTGCGGCACGCATCGATGCCGCGTCGGTGCAAGCCGGAGAGGGGACTCGGAACGTCCTCTATATCAGCGGCGAAGAAAGCCCCGAGCAAGTGCGCCTACGCGCCGAGCGACTCGAGGAGCGGGGCGACGGTGTGGCGATCTTGGCCGAGACCCGGGTCGAAGCCTTTGCCGAAGCCTGGCGCGATCTTCAGCCCAAGCTCGTGATCGTTGACTCGGTGCAGACGCTTCAAACCTCGCGCGTTGAATCTTCGCCGGGGTCGGTTGCACAGGTACGCGAAAGTGCATCGCTGTTGGCCGCGACCGCAAAGCTCAACACGACGACACTGGTCCTGGTTGGCCATGTCACCAAGGACGGAAGCCTCGCAGGTCCACGCGTGCTCGAACACTTGGTCGACGTCGTGCTCAATTTTGAAGGCGATCGAAACCACGCGTTTCGATTGCTGCGTGCGAGCAAGAATCGCTTTGGCTCGACGCAAGAAGTTGGCGTCTTCACCATGGCCGAAAAGGGACTCGAAGCAGTCGAAAACCCGAGCGAACTTTTCCTTGCCGAACATCGCGACGGCGCACCGGGCTCATGCATTATCCCGCTGCTCGAAGGGTCGCGTCCTATGTTGGTCGAGATTCAATCACTCGTTGCCGCGGCGACGTATGGCACTCCGCGCAGAACAACGATCGGGATCGACGATGGACGTGTCGCGTTGATCCTCGCGGTGCTCGACAGGCGAACCCCCGTCGACCTCGTGTCCCGTGATGTGTACGTCAACGTCGCGGGGGGTGTACGGGTGAACGAACCCGCGGCCGACTTGGGTCTCGCGTTGGCGATCGCATCCAGCGCGCTCGACATTCCGCTTCCGCCGCGCACGGCAGCGTGCGGCGAAATTGGTCTCGGGGGTGAAGTGCGGCGCGTTTCTCGGCTCGATCTCCGCATCAAAGAACTCGGCCGGCTCGGGTACGAACAACTCCTCGTGCCGCCCGGGACTCGCGCCGCTGTGAAGAAGCCCGGCTGTACCCTGATCGAAGTTGAAAACATCGCGAACGTGGTCGCATGGTTGCGCGACGCTTAGCGTACTCGCAGGTGAACTGACGTTAAGCATCCGAATTCACACGGTTTTTTTAGCATGCAGTCTTTGACATGGATTGCGCGTGGGGCTAGTATGCAGGTCCGATGAGCGAACTTCCCCACGACCACCCAGCACCGCTTTCCACCGACACGGCAGCATTGAACGGCCGCATCAGCGACTTGTTTGAGCGCATGTCCGACGGCCTCGACCATGTAAACCGCGCCATGCGGGAACAACTCGAAAGCGCGAGCGACATCATGCCGGTCATCGGCAGCCACGTGCTGTCTTCGGGGGGCAAGCGGCTTCGCCCGATCCTGGTTCTGCTTTCTGCCGAGCTTTGCGGCTATAGCGGTTCGCGCCGGGTTCAACTCGGAGCGGCACTCGAACTCATCCACACCGCGACATTATTGCATGACGACGTCGTTGATTTGTCGTCGCTTCGCCGGGGTCAACCGTCTGCAAATGCAGTTTGGGGAAACCGTCGTGCTGTACTGGCGGGCGACTTCTTTTATGGGCGCGCGTCGTCCATGATCGTGGAAGACGGCAGCCTCGCGATTCTCGAGATTTTTTCAAACACCATCCGCATGATGGCGGAAGGGGAGTTGATCCAACTGCAGCAAAGCTTCGACACCAACGTTTCGCAGCGGCAGTACTACCAGGTGATCGAACGCAAAAGCGCCGTGTTGCTTTCCGCCGCTTGTGAAATCGGCGCGAACCTTGGCGCGGTGACCCGCGGTGAAGTTCGGCGCGTGGCGGAGTTTGGACGCGAGCTCGGCATCGCGTTTCAGGTTCGGGACGACGTGCTCGACTACGACGCCAGCGAGGAGACGCTGGGCAAGCCCCAATGCGCGGACTTGCGCGAGGGCAAGGTCACGTTGCCGTTGTTGTTGACCCTCAAGCGCTGCACCCATAACGAACGAGAACAGGTGGCAGGCCTGCTTAAGAACGCGTCGCAGACCGCCATGCAGAACCTCGGCTTGAGCGAAGAGGAGCTGCGGGCTTCGGATGCCTCCGCAATTGAACTCGCCCCCATCCTCGAGTTGATAGAACGACATCACGGCGTCGCGGACAGCATGCGACGCGCAGAAGAGCACGCCGAAAAGGCATGTGCGGCGATTGCGGCTTTCCCCGAAAGCAGCGCCAAACAATCGATGCTCGATCTCGCTCAGTACTCGGTGCATCGCGACCACTAGCGTCGTTCTTGTTCAGCACGGTTGGTCAAGACAGTACGGCGCAACGATTCCATACCCCGCGGTCCCGCGGAGAACCACATGTTCAGCACCAATCCCCACCGCGTCTCGGCAATTCGCCGAAGCCTTGCCCTTGCGGCAGTCATGGCCCTTTCGCTCGTATCCGTCTCTCAGCAGAGCTTTGCTGTGGAAAGCGGCGATTCGAGCATTAGTGGCGTCGTGAACCTCAACACCGCCAACGTCGAGCAGCTGCAGCTTCTGCCCGGGGTTGGCGAAAAGCGGGCCGCCGCGATCGTTAAGATCCGCAAGACGAAGGGTGGCTTCAAGGCGATTGAAGAACTCGCCGACGTCAAGGGTGTCGGGGACGCGCTCATCAAGAGACTGCGTCCGCACCTTGCGGTAAGTGGCAAGACGACCGCGAAGCGTCTTTAAGCAAAGAGCGAGCGGAAGGACGCCCAAAAGAATGAGCGAAAGAGCAAGCGAGAGAACCTTCTCGATTTAGGCTCGAGTTGGGGTCGGGGAGCGTGCTCCCCGGCCCTTCATTTCCGGGTAACATCGGGCCGCAATTTTGCCGCACCCGGGTGTCTGTTTCGTGATTCTCCCCCTCTTCATAATTTTAGGTCGATGTGTTGCCCACGCGCCGCGTCGCGTCGCGCTGGGTCTTGTGCTCGGCTTTGCGGTGTTGGGGTTCGGGCTTCCCAGCATTGCCGCCGCCGACACAGACGGCACCGACAACACCGACAACCCCGTCCACGCGACGCGAGAGGCGAAGAGCGGTCCCGCGAGGATCATCTCCCTCAACCCGTCGCTTACTGCGATCTTGCTCTCGTTAGGCGAGGGCGAGCGACTCGTCGGCGTCGACGATTTTTCTGCCCAGCAAATTGAAGAGGTAGCCGCGCTTCCGAAAGTGGGCGGGCTCTTTAACCCAAGCCTTGAAGCGGTGGTGGCCCTCGAGCCGGACCTCGTTGTCTTGGTCCCAAGCGCGGAGCAACGCGACTTTCACAACCGTCTCACTGCGCTCGACATCAAAGTCGAAACGTTTGACAACCATCAATTTGTCGAGGTGCTGGAAAATATTTCGCGACTTGGCGCACTCACCGGAACAGCTGAAGCGGCGGCGAAACGCGTGGCGGAAATTACGGCCACGCGTCGTGGGGTGACACGTTCGGTAAAGCAGTTGGGGCGCGCGAGCGAGAACGCACCCGTTGTCGCAATCGTTTTGCAGCGCGACCCACTCTATGTCGTGGGCGGCGGAAATTTTATCGACACCATGTTGCAGATCGTGGGGGCGCAGAACGTCGCGGCGGAATATCGCGGCGCTTACCCGCGCGTTTCGATGGAATGGTTTGTGGCTGCGTCGCCGGAAATGATCATCGACTTGAGTCCCGAAGCGCGGGTGTCGACTGCGTTTTGGAAGCAGTGGCCCAACATGAAGGCTGTGCTCTCCGACCGCTTGATGTCGATTGACGCGGCGTTGATCTCGATGCCGGGGCCAGCCCTCGACGCATCGATCATGCTCCTCGCAAGTTCCATTTGGGGTGACTTCATTCCAAAAATGGTTGCAGAAGAACGCGCAAAAATGGCGACCGAAAAAACCACGCAAGGAAGTCGGGGCCCGGAGCCTGACACGCGACCTACTTACGCCGACGGCGTGAAGGGTGCTGGCGGATGATCCTGACCCGTACGCGCTTCGTCGTTGTTGTGACGCTGATGTTCTTGCTCGTGCTTGCGAGCGGTTGGTTCTCGCTCTTGCTGGGGCCGAGCGATCTTACGTTTGCGCAAGTGTGGGCTGTGCTCGTGGATCCCGACGCGGCTGGCCCGGCCGGCGACATCGTGCTCCGCATCAGACTGCCCCGCACGGTGCTCGCGTTGCTGGTCGGGGCGTCGCTTTCGGTTTCGGGTGTCGTGTTTCAAGCGCTGCTCCGAAACCCGCTCGCCGATCCATTTGTGTTGGGCGTGTCTGGGGGTGCCGCGCTCGGTGGGATCCTCGCGCTCTCGCTCGGCACCGCGGCAGGTTTTGGCTACGCCGCAGTCCCTCCCGCCGCGTTCGCAGGCGCGTTACTCACGACGCTTCTTCTTTACTTGATTGCGGGCGTCGGCGATCGCGTGTCCTCGAACAGCCTGTTGCTGACCGGCGTGGTCTTCAACGCGTTTGCATCCGCGGCCATCGTATTCCTTGCTTCGATTGCGGGACTCACCGAAGGGTCGCAGATTTTTATCTGGTTGATCGGCAACTTGTCCGCGGCGCGCACCGACGTCGCGGTCTGGGTCGCGGTCTTTCTCTTTATTGGCCTCGCTTGTTCGGGCGTGCTCGCACGCTCTCTCAACTTACTCGTCCTGGGTGATGAACCCGCCGAACAACTTGGCGTCCCGATCGAAACGCACAAGCGGATCTTGCTTCTCGCAACATCGCTGATGGTGGGCGCCGCGGTTTCCGTCGCGGGACTCGTTGGTTTTGTTGGGCTCATCATCCCGCACCTCTTGCGATTGATTCTGGGTCCGGACCACCGTCTTTTGATTCCGGCAGCGGCACTTGGGGGCGGGGCGTTTCTCGTCATTTGCGACACCGTCGCGCGCACGATGCTCGGCGGCCGCGAACTCCCGGTTGGCGCCATCACGGCACTCGTGGGCGGCCCGCTGTTCTTGTACTTGCTGCGACGTCATCACCAGCGCGCGTTCGCGCAATGAGCGTCATCGCAAAGCAAGCGCGACCTCTTTGCTTCAACAAGCTTCGTGTCCGCTTTGGCGAACGTGTTGTTCTCGACGACGTTTCGTTTGACGTAAAGCCAGGGGAAGTCGTTGGCCTGGTGGGACACAACGGTTCGGGAAAGACAACACTCTTGCGCGTCGCCACTCGGGTGCTTGCCGCCGACAGTGGCACGGTGACGCTCGGCGGCACCTCAACCCAAGACTTCGGACGCGGCGAACTCGCGCGCGCGCTTGCCACCGTGCCGCAAGACACCGCACTCCCGTATCCCTTCACGGCCCTCGAAGTCGTGTTGATGGGACGCGCACCTCACCAACCGCTGCTCGGCCTCGACCGCCCCGAAGATCTCGTCTGCGCGCGGGCCGCGATGAAACGCGTCGACATAGAAGACCTGGCGGACCGCTCGATCCAGAAGCTGTCGGGCGGCGAACGCCAACTGGTGATGTTCGCCCGTGCACTCGCCCAGGACCCCGAAGTGCTGCTGCTCGACGAACCCACCGCGTTTTTAGACCTGCGCCATCGCATCGACCTGCTCGCCGCAGTGCGCGAACGGGTCAACGACGGCGGCTCGGCCCTCGTGGTCTCCCACGACCTCGGGCTCGCGGCGCGGGTTTGCGACCGCCTGGTTCTCCTCGCGGGCGGCCGGGTTGTCGCTCAGGGAGAGCCCGCCGAAGTCCTCGAACCCAGCGTGCTCGCTCAGGCTTTCGGGATCGAAGCCGACATCGCATTCGCCCCGGACGGCTCGCTTCTCGTCGTCCCGCATCTGGGCGGCGCCGCGCGACCCAAAACGGGCGACGTCACCGAGTAATTTGGGCTCTAGAGCACCTCTCGCCGTTGCGGGCGTCTCAAACCCTAGCGATAGCTGCGCTAACGTGGTCCCGCGCGAGGGCGTCCCAGAGCCAAATTCGCCCCGCTGGTCTTCGCTTCTCTTTATGTCATGAGCGCTCGTTTCGAGTGCCGGTCAAAGAGAGAGAAGCAAGACATTCGAAGTCGGGCGGGCAGCGCAGTCCCCCACTCGCATGTACGCAAACGCAGCACGATGCAGCTCACGATTATGGAGGCGCCTCGATGGCGACGGAAGTCACAATTACCGGTGTAATGGGATTGGAAATATTGGATTCTCGGGGCAACCCGACGCTTGCGGTCGAAGTCGAAACGTCGGACGGCGGTCGGGGTGCTGCGGCGGTTCCCTCCGGTGCATCGACGGGGGCGCGCGAAGCCCTCGAACTGCGCGACGGCGACAAGGCGCGCTACCTCGGCAAGGGTGTCATTAAGGCGGTCTCCCACGTCAACGGTGAACTCGCAAAGCTTGTGACCGGCATGAAGCTCAGCGGCCTGGACGAACAAGCCGCGCTCGACACCGCGATGATCGAATGCGACGGCAGCGACACGAAGTCGCGCCTCGGTGCGAACGCGCTGCTCGGGGTTTCACTCGCCGCGGCACACGCGGCCGCCAACGCCTCGAAGACGCCGCTTTATCGTTTCCTCGACCCCGAGTCTCACGTGCTTCCGGCCCCGATGATGAACGTGATTAATGGTGGCGCCCACGCGGACAACAACGTCGACTTGCAAGAGTTCATGCTCTTCCCGCTCGGCGCGCCGAGTTTTCGCGAAGCGCTGCGCTGGGGTGCCGAAGTTTTTCACACGCTGCGCGGCATTCTTCAGAAGAAGGGTTATTCGACGGCCGTTGGAGATGAAGGCGGGTTCGCGCCCGACTTGAGCAGCAACCGCGAAGCGATCGAGCTTGTTTGTGAAGCGATCGAAAAGGCGGGCTACCGACCGGGCGAAGACATTTTTATCGCCCTCGACCCGGCGGCGAGCGAGATCTACAAAGACGGCAAGTACGTGCTCGCCGGCGAAGGCGAAACCAAGACCACCGGCGAAATGATTTCCTTCTGGAAAGAATGGATCGACAACTACCCCATCGTGTCGATCGAAGACGGCCTCGCCGAAACCGACTGGGCGGGTTGGGGTGAGCTTGTCGCCGCAGTAGGTGACCAGGTGCAGATCGTGGGTGACGATCTTTTTGTCACGAACCCCAGCATCTTGAAGCGCGGCATCGAAGAGAAGGCCGCAAACTCGATCTTGGTGAAGGTGAACCAGATCGGCACTTTGACGGAAACCCTCGAAGCGCTCGCCATGGCGCGTGCAGCGGGCTTTTCTTCCGTGATCTCTCACCGCTCTGGCGAAACCGAAGACACCACGATTGCCGACCTCGCGGTTGGGTCGGGTGCAGGGCAGATCAAGACGGGTTCACTTTGTCGCACAGACCGTGTCGCGAAGTACAACCGCTTGCTCCGCATCGAAGCCGAACTTGGCGAACGCGCCGTCTACGCTGGCGCGAGTTGTCTGACCGGCGCGGCGGGTAAAAAATAATGCGCGCTTGTTTTGGTCTGGCCTTGGTGCCCGCTGTTGTGATGAGCGTGTTGCTGTCGACTTCGCTTGTCGCGTTTTTCGTGGGGATCGTGGTGATCGCGCCAGGCGAAGCAGAAGCCTTGGTGCCGCGAGTAGAACGCGTCATTAACGCAGTGGCTTCGGCCAACCGTTCAGGACGAAGGGCAAGCGCGCTTCGCTTCAAACTGAACCTTCATATTGGTGAGGGTCCGCCGGTTGCCATCGGCGAACTGGTCACGCACCCGACCGGCCTCGCGCGCTTGGAACTGCGGGCAGGCAGCGGTCTCGTCGAACGTCACATCTTGCTCGGCAATCAACACAGCGCAGCGCGCAACGCGCGAGTTTTAGTGCGACCGCGTGAGTTTCTACCGCCGCTGTTCGTCTTGCAGTCGAACTCGGGCGCTGTGCTTGAAGCCGCACTCTCCACGTTAGGAATTGACGGCGACATCGTCGGGCTCGCGCCGTGTGGCAAATACGACTGCTTCGTGATCGGCGATCCCGAGCGCGCGGTTACGCGACTCGGCATGCCCCCGGTGGCGAAGCCGGCTGTCGACGAGAGCGATACGCAGCCGGAAAGAGCGCCCTCGCTTTGGGTCGACACGGACGACTTCAACGTGCGTCAGATCGAGTCGATGTCAGGCGCCAAAATCGTGCTCGGACCCTACGTGTCGTTTGAACGTTTGAGCGTGCCCCAGTGGTGGAGCATCGAAGAGGCCGGCAAGCGGGTCGTGCGCTTCGAGGTCGATTCGGTGGTTGAAGTCAACGCGCCCGCGGCGGCGTTCAGCAAAGCCTGGCTCATGACGCCCGACCACGAGACCGTACCGGGGGCTCCGGGCGCGGAAGAACGGCTTCCTTCTACGAACACTTCTACGAACACTTCTACGAAAAGAGAGATCCCGGTGAGTGAAGTGGTCCCGACACTGCCTGCAGTGTCTTCGCCAGGCCCCGGTTACAGGGAACACCCAGACGACGACCTCGCCCCGGAAGACGGCGAATGGCTGGCGGACCCCAGCCCGGACGGTGGTTTCGGCCAATAGCGGGCTTTGACGTCCCCGCTGACGCGCCTTGCTGCCACGCCGGTTGTTTGTGTCTCACACGAGCCAACGAAACCCTGATGCAGCCCTGCGCGATGACCGCGTGCCGTTCTTCGGCACTTCTAAACACGTTGGCCTTCGCGTTCGCGGGCGACGAGAATAGAGGGCGCGGGTTCCTTGACGGGAAAATTGCTTCGCTCTACCGTCTCGCCTCTTCGAGAGAAGGCGCGCGTTTGCGCGATGCTTTCGGACACGTACTAAAACTAAAGCGACGCGCACGAGAGCGACAGGCAACAAAGCTAAAGACGATGAAGCGTTCGTTCGACTGGGTGAAGCCCGGTGAAAACACCGCCCCGATTTCCAGCGACGTCGGTGAGGTGGTGGGAACTGACGTAAGTGATGAAAGTTTATGTGGGGCCGTAGCTCAGCTGGGAGAGCGCTGCGTTCGCAACGCAGAGGTCGGCGGTTCGAACCCGCTCGGCTCCACCATTACTTGGGTTTCGACGTTTCTCGTCAGCAGCCTTCGGGCTTTTGAAAGAGGGACTCCCCGAAGCGCTTTCGGGTGGAGAAATGCTGCGCGTCCCGATCGCCCGGGCACTCGTGATCGAAACCCTGCGCAAGTTGAATGCCGAGGGCACCACGATCGTTGTGGTAACCCACGAC
>JASDVE010000138.1:0-7567 GCA_041891195.1 Myxococcota bacterium
CGGCGTATTCGACCGAGGTCTTGTGCAGCTGGATGCGCAGCACCCGACTGGCCCAAGTAGCCGTCGCGATGCCATTGATTGTGCTGTTGTCGGGGTCGGCGCTGGCGTTTACCGTCAACCTGGTTTTCGAGAAGCGCGAAGGGCCCGGTTTTTTCTGGCCAAAGGTCGACCCGAGTCGGCATTATGAACTTGCGACAAAGGCTGCAGCTGAAGCGCAAGGTCGCAAACAGGCCGCCCAGGAGGCCGAGTGAGCGAGCCGCACGACACCAAGAGAAATATCCAGAACGACACCCGGGACGACGCCTACACCGAGCGTCTTACGACCCTGGGCGATTCGTCTTGGAAGCGGTTCTTCGATGTCCAGGCTCCCTACCGCTGGAACATACGCCGGCTCGAACTCGGGTTTACGTTGGACGTCGGTTGCGGGATCGGACGCAACCTCCTGCACCTTGGAGGGGACGGTGTCGGAGTGGATCACAACGCGACGTCCGTCGCTGAAGCGAACTCCCGCGGCTGCACGGCCTTCACGCCCGAAGACTTTGCGTCATCAGAGTATGCGCGGGAGGGGCGCTTTGATTCGCTTTTGCTCGCGCACGTGGTCGAACACATGACGGCGCCGGAAGCCAGCACTCTTGTGACAGAGCAACTCAAATATGTTCGCGCTGGCGGACAAGTCGTTTTGATTGCGCCGCAAGAGGCGGGCTACAGGAGCGATGAGACCCACGTTGAGTTTATGGACCTTGCGCGCCTCGAAGCCATCCTGAGCGACGCCGGGGCCTTTGTGGAGCGAAGCTACTCATTACCGTTTCCGCGATTCGTCGGTCGACTATTCCTGCACAACGAGTTTGTCGCGGTGGGGCGAAAGCCGCGTAACTAGGAGCCTGACCCAAGACTTTTACGTGCCGGCCCGAGCCCCGATGCGCGTCGATGACAAGCCGCCCGATTGAACGCTAGGCGTCTGCGCCTTCTATCGCTCAGACTCCTAGCCTCGCGAGGGTGAACGAGGGCAACCCTGTCATCGGCGATTCGGCCGCCAGGCTCTTGGGCAGGCTTCTGGCTGAGCGTGGATTCGGTTATCTCAGGAACAAATCTTGAGCGAGGCTCTTTGCGCCGTAGCCGTAGCGCCAATAACCGCGGTTCATGGCTTCTCCCAATACAGTCGGAAGCCGGGCGAAAAAATTTGACGACATGGTATCGCGCAAAATTGCGTGACGAATCTTTCCATCCGTGAGTGCGACGACGCTTTCGCGAGGGGTGACGCCACTTCCGGCCACGGTGTTGAACCGGTCTCGTGCGGTCGAGAAAAACACCACGTTGTGGTGAAACGCGCCAATGGTCAGCTGCTCGCGCGCCTTCGCGAATTGTTCTCGCAGGTTGAAACGCTGGAGGCCGAACTGATTTGCGCCATGGAGGCGGTACTCGATCAAGCTTTCTTCGTGGATTAAAACGTCGGAGACGCCAGCGATGCTGAAGGTCAACCACGCATCGTGGCAGTCGTGCAGATCGGGGAAGGGGAGGTAGACGTCGCGGTACTTCGATCGAAACGCCAGGGTCGTTCCAGCAGCAACCACATGCTTGACGAAAACTTCGGCGCCGCGCCCCTTACGAACGAGTTCTTGCTCGTTTGGAGTGAACCAGAGCGAGTCCCAGAGGTTGTAGCCGAGTGGTTTCAATGCTTCGTCGACGACCCGTCCGTTGCTGAACACCGCACCCGCGTTTGGATTTGATTCCAACTTGCCAACAAGGGTCTCGATCTTATGAGGAAGCCAGACGTCGTCCTGGTCGGCGAGGAAGACAAACTCTCCCTGACATAGCGACACCGACTTTTCGAAATTGCGTGTCGTCGTAAGCGTCGTCGGGTTGCACGCGACGTGTACTTCGAAGGGCGCAGTCTCGGCGAAGGCGTGGAGGGCTTCGATTGTGCCGTCGGTCGACCCATCGTCGCACACCACAAGTTCGTCCGGGCGCATCGACTGCAGCACAAAGCTTTCGAGCTGCGGCGCGAGCCACGGCCCCGCGTTGTAGGTCGTCATGGCGATGGAGACGCTGGGCTTGTTCGTCATGGTCATCTGGAGATATCGAGAAAATTTTAAAAGGGGGCTGTGCGCGTTTCGGACTGGGCAGTGACCATAGCGGACGGGCTACGGCGAGGGAACGGAACCCTGCCTCCCTGGGGTTCGAGGGTGCGTTATCCTGCTCCCCGCGTGCAGACTGCGCACGCCTTGAATGAGGAATGATCGCGGCATGCCCGACGTTGAATATCTCGAGGCCATGGTGACCGACGTGAGTTTCGGCGAAGGCGTTCGCGTCGTGAAGCCGGTGAACCTATACGGTTGCACGATCGGCGACGGTTGTTTTATCGGTCCATTCGTGGAAATACAACGAGACGCCGTGGTGGGTGCGCGCACCCGCATCCAGTCCCATAGCTTTCTGTGCGAGATGGTGACCGTCGGTGAAGACTGTTTTATCGGCCACGGGGTGATGACGATCAATGACCGGTTCAAAGGTGGAGGTCCGTCATCCGCGCGCGAAGACTGGGAGGCGACCCATATCGGAAACCGGGTTTCGATCGGCAGCAACGTGACGTTGTTGCCCGTTCGGATCTGTGACGACGTCGTAATCGGCGCGGGGGCGGTGGTTACCAAAGACATCTCGGAGCCGGGTGTCTATGCTGGGAATCCGGCGCGCAAGGTCCGTTCGTTGGAGGACTGAGCTTCGTTGGTCGTGTGTCGCTAGGCCTCGGCTGCAAACTGCGAGGGCAGGTACGCCGCACCGACAACGCCCGCGCTATCGCCCAGTTCGCTCACCAGGAGCGGCACTTCTGCTAGCGGCTTTGCGAACGATTTTTCGTGCAGCGCCTTGCGACAGCTGGGCTCGATCAAGTCGAATGCTGGCGAGATGCCGCCCGTAAAGACGAAGGCGTCGACGTCGAGGATGTTCTGCAGAGAGCACAGACCCAGGGCAAGCACTTCGCCCATCATTTCGAAAACTGCGAGACCCGCGACTTGACCTGCCCGCGCACTGTCCGCGATGTCGCGCACTTCGCTCGCCTTGCCGCCCAATTCTTCGAACTTTCGCTTGAGGCCAGGGGTGCCAATATAAGTTTCGAGGCATCCCGTCTGGCCGCAGACGCAAGGCCAACTGTCTGGGTGATGAATCGCAATGTGTCCAAGCTCGCCGGCGAAGCCGTTCGCACCTCGTCGCGGAATTCCGTCGAGGACCACTCCTCCGCCAATGCCGGTTCCTAAGGTCAAAATCAAGAAGCTGGGGTAATTCTGTCCGTGTCCAAAACGAAACTCGGCAAGCGCTGCAGCTGTGCCGTCGTTTTCGACCGACACCGGGCACCCCAAGATCGAACTCAACTCGCTTCGCATAGGCACGCCTTCGAAACCGGGAACGTTCGGCAAGCGCCAGCAACGTCCGGTCGGGTCGACCTCACCTGGGATCGCGAAGCCAACCGACTCGGGCTGGGGATCGAGTTCTCGGATCGCGTCTGCGATGTCTTGCAGCAGCGCGATGGGTTCTTTCGTTTTGTCTGTGGGGATCGAACAAGAATCGACGACCTGGCCGTCTTCGACGTTCGCAATCTTGATACGGGTCCCGCCAAAATCAACACCAATCATGGTGTGCAGTATGGCGAATCGCTCACGCAGCAATCAACGGCGTGAGCGTGTACTCAGCGCCTAAGCGAAAGAAAGGACCGGAAAAGTTTGGCGACCAAGGGTGTGAGCTTCGTGCGGTTGAACGCGTCGCCAAGTTGGCGGATTGCCTCCGCTTGCGTCGGGTAGGGGTGGATCACCGAAGCGATCTTGGAAAGCCCCAAGCCTCCGGCCATCGCGACGCTGATTTCACTGATCATTTCACCGGCGTTCTTTGCCACAATGGTGGCGCCTATGATCTTGTCGCTTCCCTTCTCGGTGTGAATCTTGACGAAGCCGTCTTCGTCGCCTTCGGCGATCGCGCGATCGACATCGGAGAACGGGCGCAAGTAGGTGTCGACCTCGATGCCTTTCTCCTTCGCATCACGTTCGTAGAGACCGACGTGGGCAATTTCGGGACGTGTGAAGGTGCACCACGGGATCGTTAGCGCAGAAAACTTCTTGCGGCCGAAGAAGAGCGCGTTTTGGATGATGGCCCGCGAGGCGAAGTCTGCGGCGTGGGTGAACTTGGTCGACATGCAGATGTCACCCGACGCGTAGACGTTCCTATTGGTGGTCTTGAAGGTGTCGTCGATCGTGACGCCGCGGCGGTCGTACTCAACGCCTGCAACTTCGAGATCCAGCCCCTCTACATTTGGGATGCGACCGGCGCCGACCAAGATGTCGTCAACGTCAATGGTTTCGTCTTTGCCGTCGCGAGAAAGTGTGAGCCGCTTCGCGCCGTTCGCGGTTTCGACGGAATGAACCGCTGTGTTGAGCGCGACATCGACCCCGTCCGCTTCAAGAGAGGTGTGCAGTAGTGCCGCCGCATCGGGGTCTTCACGGATCAGAAACTGCGGCTCCTGCTCGATCAAGATGACTCGGCTGCCAAAGCTCGCGAACGATTGCGCGAGTTCGCAGCCGATTGGGCCGCCGCCAATGATTGCGATCCGTTCGGGCAACTCGGTGAGCGAGAAGATGGTTTCGTTCGTGTAGAAGCCAGCCTCTACCAGACCCGGAACGGGCGGGACGAAGGGCCGGGCCCCGGTCGCAATGACGGCCTTGCTGAACTTGAGCGTTGCCCCCGCGACTTCAATCGTGCCGGGAGACGCGAACTTGCCCTGGCCAATAAATACGTCGACGCCGAGTTCGTCTCTAAAGCGATACGCCGAATCATTCTTGCTGATGCGACTTCGAATTTCACGAAGCCTTTCCATGATGGCAGGGAAGTCGACCTCGACGGCACCGTCCGCCACGTTTACGCCAACGGCTGCAGCGGCTCGAAGGTCGCTGATTGCGTGGGCGGAGCGAAGAAGTGCTTTCGAAGGGACGCAGCCAGAGTTGAGGCAGTCTCCGCCGAGAAGCGATCGCTCGATCATCGCGACCTTTGCGCCAACGCCTGCGGCCCCCGCGGCTGCAACAAGACCCGCGGTCCCGCCGCCGATTACGACGAGGTTGTAGCTCGATGCGGGTTCGGGGTTCACCCATTCGCTGGGATGAACATTCGCGAGCAGTGCCTTGTTGTGAATGTCCATTGGTTGGATTTCAACGGCGTCAACGGGGGAGGGTGTCGTCATGGCATGGGTGTCCTTTGGTTAGGCGGGTTACGAGGAACAAGGAGCGAGGATCGAAGTGTAAAGTGGAGTCTTGGTCGAGGGGGCCGACTAGGCTCCCGCCGCTTCGTCCGATGTTTCCCCGGTTGTTTCGGCCAGTGCCTTGCGAGCGAGTCGTGTCACAATGGCTGTGACGCCCAACGTGGCCAGCAAGCCGAGCCCGAGGACGACGTAGTAGGCGCCGTCTTTGTCGACCGCGGCTCCCGCAGCCAACGCTGCTGCGTCGCCAGCGACTTTTCCGTAGTAGACATACAAGAGTGTTCCGGGCAGCATGCCGATTGACGCGATCATGTAGTCGCGAAAGCTGACCCGGGTGAGCCCAAGCGCGTAGTTCATGAAGTTGAACGGGAACGCGGGCGAGAGGCGAAGCAGAAACACGATCTTGAGTCCTTGGTCCGCCACTGCCGCGTCGAGGGCAGCAAAGCGCGGATGGTCGCGCAGCTTCTCTTCGATGAAGCTGCGTGCCAGGTAGCGCGCCGCTAGGAATGCGAGCCCGGACCCAATCACAGCGGCCGTGAAGACGTAGATCGTGCCTTGAACCAAATCAAAAAGCGCACCCCCGGTGAGGGTAAGCGCGGCGCCGGGCAGAAACGCGAGAACCCCGACCACATAAGACACAATGAACACAACGGGGCCGAGGGGGCCAAGGTCTTTGATCTGCGCTTGAAGCGCGGGGATGTAGCCGCCGAGCTGACGCGTGAGAAAGTAGAAGACGACGACCGCGGCGAGGATTCCGACGATCTTCAAAGCGCGGCCACTTGCGGGCGCTTCGTATTGCTCTTCACTCATCTAACCGTTCTCCTTCAATGCACCACCACAGCTCGAACCCGCACCGGCCGTGCAGCCGAAGCAATGCTCGTCTGTTGCGACGATTTGTCCTTCGAGTCCGTCGACCGTGTCGAGGTCGAAGATGCTCTTGATGTTCGCACCGATGGGTATGGCGAGCGCCTGGTTGAAGTCGCAGTCGAACAGCGATCCGTCGTAGGCGACCGAAAGAGTCTCACGACACATCAACGCTTCGACGGTTCGCGGGTTGAAGTGATTGACGAGCAGGGACATGTATTCGGATACCTGACCCGTGCGTTCAAGATCGTGGGCGAAGCGCTTGATCGGCATGTTGGTGATGGTGAGCAAGTTGTTGAAGGTGATGTCGAAACGCGTACTGAGTTCGTCGCGGTACTCAAGCTCAAGTTCGGCTTGGGAGGGCGGCAGGAACGCTCCGCCCGGGTTATAGACGAGGTCGAGTTTTAGACCGTTGTCCGGTTTGCCATAGCCCAGCGCGCAAAGCATGCGAAGCCCTTCGATGCTCTTGTTAAAGACCCCGCGCCCGCGTTGGTTCTCGACGTTCTCCGCGGTGTAGCAGGGCAGCGAGGCAATGATTTCGACGCCCTGGTCCGCAAGAAACTGCGCCGTGTCTTGCTGGCCGGGCTCGAACAAGATCGTGAGATTGCAGCGATCGATCACCCGACGTCCAAGCTTGCGCGCTTCGGTTACGAGTTCGCGAAAATGCTCGCTCATTTCTGGTGCGCCACCGGTGAGATCGAGAGTCGTGAGCTGCGGATTTTTTGCGAGCACCTCGATGACCCGCGCGATGACCCGCGCGTCCATCGCTTCTGTGCGCTTCGGTCCGGACTCGACGTGACAGTGATGACACGCGAGGTTGCACCGTGTCGTCACGTTGAGTTGCAGGGTCGTGCATGCGGTGCGTCGCAATCCGCTCTGCGGTGCCTGGCCTGGCGTAGCGAGCGCTTCGCTGACGAAGCGATCGAAGCGCGCTGGCTTCGCGTTCAAATCAGCAGGCGCAGATGGAAGTTCGTTGCTCAACAGCACGAACTCCCCGAATCGGTCGGTTCTTTTGTTTCGTTGTAGTCGGCGCCCTTGGTCTCGCGCGGGTCGCGGGTGTGGGGCCTGCAGCAGTCGAACTCGGCGCGGCCTTCTTCGGGGACTGCAACACGCGATGGAATTGGAATCATTTGCTCCTTGTACGGAGCCTGATTGAAAATCTTGTAGGTCTTGGCACAGACCGCAGTGCGCTCACCGCGAACCAACGTGTGGCCATCGTCGTCGACGACCTGCTTCCAGGGCCCCTTGTAGATCACCGCTTCATTGGCTTCGAGGCACGGGCCTTCTTTGCCCTTGATCGCAGTGACGGTGACGGAGCGAAATTCAATGCCGTCAATGACTGCGAAGGGTTCTTCTTCCCACTTGTCGATCTCGATGCCGTAGAAGCCCACGCGTTCGAGCTTTTCGAGGAGGTCCTTTTCGTAGAACGCCCCCGAAATGCACCCGCTCCATAGAACCGGGTCGGTCTTCATG
>JASDVE010000138.1:7577-11110 GCA_041891195.1 Myxococcota bacterium
ACTGACGATGTCCGAAATTGCGATGCGCCCGCCGACGTCGAGGACGCGAAAGATTTCTTCGATCAACTGCTGCTTGTCTTCTTCGCGCACCAGGTTGAGCACGCAATTGGAAACCACAATGTCGATCGAATTGTCGGCGATCATCGGAGTGTCCTGGCGCATCTGCTCTTTTCGTTCTTCGAGAGCGTCGAGTGAGTCGGCACTCGATACAGGGTTGTCGACGAGCCAACGGTCGAGGGCGTCCACGTCGAGCTTCAAGTCCTGAATCTTGCCGCGTCGCAGTTGGACATTTTCGTAACCGTTCGACTTGGCGATGGCAGGGGCGGCGCCGCGCGCAAGCCGCAGCATGTCGTGGTTCATGTCGACACCGGTGACACTGCCCGTTGCACCGACGATCTGCGAAGCGATGAAACAAATCTTGCCACCGCCACTTCCAAGGTCGAGCACGCGATCCCCTTCGCTTACATAGCGCGATGGGTCGCCGCAGCCGTAGTCTCGTTCGAGCACTTCCTCGGGGATGATCTTCAAGTACTGAGGGTCGTAGTCGACGGGGCAACACAGCGCGGCTTCGCGCGCGTTAGCGGCGGCGCTGTATCGTTCCGAGGTGGCTTGCTCACTGCTTGGGTTCTGCGGTGTCGTCGACATGTTGATGAAGCTTCCTTGTTCGATTGGTGACGTCCGGGGACTATTTGCGAGTCACGAATGCTCGACATCCACGGCTGAGCTTACCTGCAACACTTGATGGTTTGTCGCTGATCAAGCCTTACAACCGCGTGCATATTGGGGTTACCCGGTTGAGTCGCGATAATAGACCAATCGATGTTTTCTGCGCGGCTCATGCCGGGCCACCCGCGCGAACCCCGGTGGGATTTTCGCCCTCGAATGGGCGCCCCTTCGCTATACTCGCTCCCGCGAATCAGCCCGTATCACAATTACGACCGTTCGAAACCGAATCCCAGGCATCCGCCCGGGATTCGCCTTATTCCCCCAAACCGATAGGGATTTCATCATGACTGACATCAACTACAACGATCGCGTTGCGATCGTGACCGGCGCCGGTGGCGGCCTCGGCAAGACCTACGCTCTGGAGTTCGCGAAGCGCGGCGCCATGGTGGTCGTGAACGACCTGGGCGGCTCTGCTGACGGAACTGGTGCGGGTTCAACCCCGGCCGATGAAGTTGTGAAGCTGATCACAGAAGCCGGCGGCAAAGCCGTGGCGAACCATGACTCCGTCGCGACGCCCGAAGGCGGCGAGGCGATTGTTCAGGCCGCGCTCGACAACTTCGGCAAGGTCGACATCGTGATTAACAATGCCGGCATCTTGCGAGACAAGACCTTCGCGAAGCTCACGCCCCAAGATCTCGAAATTGTGATCGACGTTCACCTCAAGGGCGCGTTCTTCGTTTCTCAGCCGGCGTTTCGCAGCATGAAAGAAAACCAGTACGGCCGCTTTGTCTTCACTGCATCCGGCGCAGGCATCTTTGGCAACTTCGGTCAGAGCAACTATGGCGCGGCGAAGATGGGCCTCGTCGGCCTTTCGAACGTACTCGCGGTGGAAGGAGCGAAGTACAACATCAAGTCCAACGTAATCGCTCCGATTGCCCGAACGCGACTCACCGAGGATTTGCTCGGCCCACTCGCCGAATACCTCGATCCCGAATGCGTAACACCTCTCGTGGCGTACCTCGCGTCGGAAGCCTGCGAAGAGACGCATGAAATCTACGACGTAGGCGGAGGTCGCTACGCGCGCATTTTCGTCGGCCTGTGCGAAGGCACGGCGTTCGGCAAGGGGGCCAAGCCCAGCGCCGAAGAGATCCGCGACAACATGACGTCCATCAACGACACCGACGGCTACACGATCCCCACGAGCATCGCGGGCGAGATGCAGGCCGTCGCGAAATCCTTCCAAGACTAAATCTGTAAAAAGAGCCAAGATCAACCTAAGGAGCAGAACATGCCGATCGATCCCTCAAAAGCACTCGGCGCAGAGTTGGGTGCGGGCACCGCCAGCTGGGAAGCTGACGATGTCATTCTCTACAACCTCGGTATTGGCGCGGGCAACCCGCCGACCGACCCGGGTGAGCTCGAATACACCTATGAAAAGAACCTGAAGGCCACCCCGAGCTTCGCAGTGATCCCGACCTTTGGTTCGATGATGGGCATCGGTGGTGTCGAGGGGCTCGATTTCAACTTCGCGATGCTCTTGCATGGCGAGCAGGAGATCATCCTCCACAAGCCTCTGCCCGTGGCTGCGAAAGTGACGAGCCGCGGCCGCGTCGCCGAACTATGGGACAAGGGCAAGGCTTGCCTCTGCGTGCTCGAAGTCGACACAGAGGACGAAAACGGCGAGCCGCTCTTCACCAACCGCTTCTCGCTCTTTTTGCGCGGAGAGGGTGGCTTCGGCGGTGAATCGGGTCCCAAGGCGGGCAACGCCGCGCCGGATCGTGCACCCGATGGAACCATCGAAGTGCCCACGCTCCCGCAGCAGGCTCTCTTGTATCGCCTATCTGGCGACAAGAACCCTCTGCACGCCGATCCGGACATCGCCAAGATGGCGGGCTTCGACACGCCGATCATCCACGGCCTGTGTTCGTACGGCATCGTGTGCAAAGCCATCGTAGACAACGTACTCGACGGCGACACGACGAAGGTTGCGGGCTACGCGGCGCGTTTCGCGGGCGTGGGGTTCCCGGGCGAGACCTACGTGATCGACTACTGGAAAGAAGGCGACAAGGTCCTCGTGCAAGCGAAGTCGAAGGAACGCGATGCCAAGATCATTTCGAACTGTGCGGTGACGCTCCGGGCCTAGCCCTAAGCCGTTATTCGATCTTGGAAACGACTTCGGCCCGACCTCGCATCTGCGGGGGCGGGCCGTTTTTTATTTTAAGTCGTGCATGTCAGATCAAATTTAGAGCGACTCGATGTGGGCGTCGAGCAGAGGCCAGTTGATGGCATTCTGAGCGGCAAAGCCCTTGAGTAGAAGCACGCGGTCGAGGTCGTCGTCTTTGCCACAGAACTCTTTGATCGTGAGCTGCAATGTTTCAGCGTCGGGCTCGGTCGGGTTTTCTTCTTTGAGACTGCCTTCTTCGTGCTGCACTCCAAGGGTGTCTAGCCATTCCACGAGCATGTCTCTTTTGCATTCGAGGAAGTAGATTGCGAGCATTTCTTCGGCGACGTCGTTCGCTCCGGTGCGCGACATTGCGCGACGGACCAGGGATGCGCGGTTGGCGAAGGGCTGCTTGATCACAAATTTCGGTCGACTCTTGAACGCGGCGGCGGCGGCGTATACAGCCTGGGTAAAACTTCCCGGCGATTTTTCGGCGATCTCGCGAAAGAAGGCCTCCGCGTGCTCGGCACTCATTGCTCCGAAGATCTGATACGCCCGCATTCGTGGTGCCCCTTGATTGATTTTGGTGAGATCGGTGTTGGAAAGTGCGACTTGGTAGCACCCCGGCCAGGGCGGCGCCGCCGGCGTAAGCGCCCGGTCCCCATGGGGATTTCGTGATGGGGTCGCGCGACGATCTGCTTGGGCG
>JASDVE010000138.1:11120-29060 GCA_041891195.1 Myxococcota bacterium
TTTTATCAAGTCGTGCGAGAACTCGTCTCGCAATTCTTCAGAACAGCGGGCTGGGGGTCGATCAGCCCAGTACAATGACCTCACAAGCTATGTCAAACTCGACCGTAGACGACCCTCGGAAACTCAGCTCACTCATCGCCCGCGTGGCGGAGCTCGCGCAGTCCCACAACATCAATTCGGTGGTTGTTGGAATGTCGAGCGAGACGGGGGACCGCCTGTTTCCCGAGTTCGTGGAGTTTCTCCGCAGTGCATTGCGCGTCGAAGACGGGATCTATCGAATGACCCGCGAACGTGCGGTCATCCATCTCGCCGATGTCGACATGGATGGTTGGCAGTCGGTTTTCAATCGCCTGCTCGACGAGTTCATCGAAGAGTTTCCCGCAGCCAAAGCACCGAACTTCGCGATCAATGCCATTTTGATCCCGGGTGGCAGCGAGAACCTACAGAGCAAGGTCGTGTTGGCGGAAATCTTCCCCAGCCGCATGCAGCACTAGAATCCACCTCACATCTCACATCTCACACCTCACAGCCCCGATCGACGCTTTCGAGTTCGACTCGATGGTTTGCCCCGCGCTGCGCGGAACGGCTCGCGCTCTTTTTCGCGTTTGATTCTGTGACCTTCGAATGCATCCGGGCGGGAGCCCAGTGGGTTCATCGTTTGCCAATGTGAATAGGGCGATTTCGTCACAACCGGAATACCGAATTTATTCGAAATTCTCGTGTGGGCAGGGCTTGGCGTCACGCCGGTTCGTCCGCAGCTCGCGAACTCGCCAGCACTAGCTTCCCGCTGAAGTAAGCAGCATGGCATCGAGTCGTCGTGACCATGGCCCTGCAGCACTGGATCCAACTTGTTTGTCGTCAAGGTGCACAACCGGACGAGCTCCTCGTACCGCATTGACCGCGATGATCTCGTTGGCGTTTTCAACATCCCTGCGATCGATCGCGGATACGAAAAGTTCAGACGTGTGGTCTTGAATGATTTTGAGTGCAATCCCCGCGACCGCGCCCAATGCAATGTCGGGCGTAGTGAGTGACCCGTCTTGGCGAACAACAAGAATGTTCGAGGAAGAACCTTCGACGAGTCGTTCGGCCGAATTGAACAACAGCACTTCGTTCATGCCTGTGCTTCGCTTGTAGTTGCGGGCGTCCTCGTACACCGTGCAGTGGCCAAGCTTCGCGCCCGGGAACGCCTGTGGCCCTGGATGCACCATGGGTGCTGTTCGTGCAGCCCAACAGTTTGATTCATCGCCAAGGGGACGCGTCGTGGCGTGCAGCTGGACGCCGTCGCCCGAATGCGCGGGCAATGCTTCGATGCGTACAACGCCGGTTCCAATGCCGAAGACGGCTTTTCCCAGCTGTTTGAAGGCGTCGATGACGAGGCTCTCATCAAATGACCCCAGCCCCAAGGCGGCGCTGTCACGCGCGAGCCTGCGGACGTGGTGTTGCGCGTGCAGGGCCTCTCCGGCAGTGACGCGTGCGGTAGTGATGCAGGTAGGCCCCGAAGATCGCAGCGCTTCGAGCGGAGCCCCAACCACGGCATCCGCTTCGTCGACCAAGCGACCGTCGAGCCACTGGGCCGTCATCGAGCTGGCGCTCTATCGCTTTTCGATCGGAACGTATGCGCGCTCGATCTCGCCCGTGTAAATCTGCCGCGGGCGGGCGATCCTGAAGTCGGGTGATTCGTGGAGTTCTTGCCACTGCGCGATCCATCCGGGCAAACGTCCCATTGCGAACAGTGCCGTAAACATGTTCGACGGGGTCCCGATCGCGTTGTAGATCACGCCCGAGTAGAAGTCGACATTCGGGTAGAGCTTGCGCTCAACGAAGTAGGGGTCGTTTAGTGCGATCTCTTCCAGTTCGACCGCAATTTCAAGTAGCTTGCTGTGGACGCCCATGCTTTCGAGCACTTCAAAGCATGCGCTCTTGATGATCTTTGCGCGCGGATCGAAGTTCTTGTAAACCCGGTGGCCGAAGCCCATCAGGCGCGACGTGTCGTCTTGACTCTTGGCGCGCTCGACAAAATCGTGGGCCGACATGCCTTGGTCGCGAATTTCCGCGAGCATTTCGATCACGGCTTGGTTGGCGCCGCCGTGGAGTGGGCCCCAAAGCGCGTTGATGCCTGCTGCGATCGCCCCAAAGAGATTGACCATTGAAGACCCAACAAGCCGCACGCAGCTCGTTGAACAGTTCTGCTCGTGTTCGGCATGTAAGATCAAAAGCAGGTCGAGTGCTTTTTCGATCACGGGGTCGGGCTCGTAGTCTTCACACGGGTTGCCAAACATCATGTGCATGAAGTTGCCGACGTAGCTCAGGTCGTTGCGCGGGTACATGAACGGCTGGCCGATCGAATGCTTGTACGCGTAAGCGGCCAGGGTCGGCATCTTGGCGAGGAGACGTTGGATCGAGACTTCGACTTGCCGGGGGTCACGCGGGTCGAGGGAGTCGGGGTAAAAGGTTGAAAGTGCGCCCACCGAAGCCGAGCAAGCCGCCATTGGGTGTGCGTCTTTGGGGAATGCGCCGTAGAACCGTTTCATGTCTTCGTGGAGCATGGTGTGTTGTTGAATCGCCGACTCGAATGCCGCGAGTTCAGCGGCATTGGGCAGGTGGCCTTCGACGAGGAGGTAGGAGACTTCGAGAAACGTACTCTGCGCAGCGAGTTGTTCAATCGGAACGCCGCGATAGCGCAAAATGCCTTTGTCGCCGTCGATGAATGTAATGTCGCTCTTCGTCGAGCCGGTGTTCGCGTAGCCGGGGTCGAGGGTGATGAGGCCCGTGGTCGACCGAAGTTGCGTGATGTCGACTGCTTGTTCTCCTTCGGAGCCGACGATCACGGGCAGCTCGATCGTCTGGTCGCCGAATGTCAGTGTTGCTGTTTCACCCATCTTGTTTCCCTCTCTCCAATTTCGTTCGCCGCTTAGTTGAGTCGCCGCCGATCTCCCGCGAATAGGGCACCGATGCTTTTCTGATGTCGGACCAACGCATGTTTTCGAAGCCTCGAAGTGGCTCCGTTCCGGTCCCGCAGCTTCGGCATCATATTTCAATGTCCGCTTCAACGTCTGATTCGCCCGGAGACGTTGGCTTGGCCATCGTCCCTGGGCATCCGAGCAACCGGCTGCTTCCCGCGCGACTCAGGATGGGCCTAGTTTTGGCCCGACGCTGAGTGTGGCCGCTGGAAGGATCGCGTCGATCTCCGCCGGGCCTCGAAGCCCTAGGCTAGCCGAAATCGGCTTCCACCGACAGGTCGATCCCATGCAGGGTCGTGCTTCGAAGTTTGCGTAAATATTGAAGAATTGAATGAATTTCCAGGTCCTACCCCACGAATTCATGTTCTCTTGGCAGGACCGTTCGAAGCCTTTGGCGCGATAATGAGAAGTCGCCGCGAACCACTGCGGCTGCCCTCGAGAATCGAAAACATCTTTGCTCGGGGTACCTGTCTGAGTTTTGATTCCTTGACGATGATGTTGCGCCCACCCGCCGCAAAGAATGCGTCCAAGCTGTCTTGATCGCGAACGTTCACAACTCGGTGGCCAGAATAATACGCGACGCCACCCGCCATAGCAGGGTGATCAAATATGCCGATCGGTGCGCCGCGGCTTGTGTGCTTGGCGGCCGCACGAGCGATTGGAGCAGGAGATTTCTCTTCGTCGAACGCCGGATACGCGATCGCGAAAACCGTGCCTTCTACGAGGTAAACTGCGACCAACGGTACGATGAACTGCTGAATGAGGGGAGCACATCTGCTTCTGAGAAAGTAGATCGCGGCGACGCTCCCAACCGCGATCGCGATCAAACTCGCCCCCATCGAGTAGGGCAACTCGAAGCCCGGATACGCGCGAAGTGACAAGCCATCTCCGATAACGATGGCGGTGCCGAGACCGGCGATCGCACAAGCGGCGACGGCGAGCATTGACCCAAAGGCGCCTTGGGGAAAACGCTTTCGTTCGCGTAGCCACGCCTCGAGCGCCGTTCCACATAGGATTGCGAGGGCGGGATATGTGGGCAACAAGTAGAGGCCGCGCTTGCCGGCAGAGATCGTGAAGAACACAAAGCAGAACGCGATCCACACCACGAGTAAACGTGTGCCTGTGTGTTGGTCGGACTTCGGACGTTCTCTATTCGTGCGGACGTAGTGGATCCCGGCCAGAGGCCATACGAGCGTCCACGGAAGGAATTCAAGCGGGAAGTGGACGAAGTAGTAGGTCCACGGTCGGATGTGATCTGTTCCCGCAAAGAAGCGACCGAAGAGGTTGTCAACGACCGCCGCTTCGAAGAAACCTGCGGGCGTTAGTGCGACCGCGGTCGCGATCCAAGCCAGCGCCGGACCGATCGAAAGCGCGAAGCTCCACCAGGGAAACACATTGCGAAAGCCGCGCAGGTTTCCCTGCCAAAATAGCAAGACTGCGAAGGCTGGGATCGGGAGCAGCCCAACCGGCCCTTTGGTCAGGACCGCGAGGCCGAGTGAAACGTGAAGAGCGTAGAACCAACGACTGCGGTCGCGCTTGGCGTCCCGCAACTCATAGAGCGCGAGGAGCGCGACCAAGATGAAACACGTCAGCAGCACGTCTAGACCTGCGCGCCGGGTAAGGTGCACGAACCGAAAAACCGTGACGAGCATGGCGGCGCTGAGTACAGCGGCGGCGGGACGTCGCGTCAGTCGTAAAGCAAACTGAAAAGTGAGCCAGACACACGCGAGGCCTGCGAGCACGGAGGGAAGGCGTGCGGCGATTTCCCCAACATGTCCGCTGGCAGAGCCGAACGCCGCCGCGAGCCAGTAATAAAGCGGTGGCTTTTGGGTATAGGGTTCGCCGTTGAGCCGCAGCACCACGAGGTCGACCGCGCCGCTCGGTAGTGTGCGCATCTCCTCGGCCACCTGGGCGAAGCGCGGTTCGTCAGGCGCCCACAGGCCCGTCGCGTCGAGGCGCACGAAGAAGACAAGCGCCGACGCGGCCATCAACCACAGCAGGGCGGGGTAGATGGCAGGGCGGGGTGACGTTGTAGCGGTGGTTTCGTCCAACTGAACGCGTCCCGAGTGGCTGTCGATGGAGAAGCGCGAGAATTAGAATCGTCGCGGAAATACGCGAAAGCGGCGCTTCAATTTCAGTTCGATCACGGTACCCTGATTCCCAGGGAGGTGCCTCATGTCCAGTACGAAGAACGAAAACGCCGGCTCCGAACTGGTCGGCCGACTGCGAGAGAGCACGATCAAGAACGTCGACGTTGCCCAGTTTCTCGATGGTCTTTCACACGAAGACCGCGTTACTGCGATTCGGGCGATCGGCGCCAAGGAACAACGCAAGCTTTACGATGCGGCCGAAGGTTTCGCGCCGGTTCGCTTGATCGAGCTGGTTGCAGGCGATGTTCCAGATCTTGGCGTGGTTCGTCACTACGGGAAGAACTCGCTGCCGTTTTTCTCTCAATTTGAGAAGCGGTTTTCTCGAGCGCCGGGGCAAGATCCGAGTGCGCCGGTTGAACTGATGGGCTTCAATTTTCAGACGATGTCTCCGATTACGGGTCCAGGCTATTACGTTGCGACCGAAGACGAAAAGAGAGGCGAAGTGTTGGTCGACTATCGACGTGTGCCCGATTGCCATCCAGAAGGTTGGCCCGAAATTCGTTCAAACGAACGCGGACTCGGTCGCCTTGTTTATGGCTTCATGGTCGACACGCTGAGGCGCGTCTCCGAACACGTCACCATCGGTTCGGCGTCGCGCGACGGAAAGGATACAGGGAACTGGTTTGTCCTATGTAGAGAGGCCTGAATCTGCGCTTGCGTCTGAACTTGTGTCTGAACTTGTATCTAAGTTGGAAGACGAGGCCTTTGTGGAAGACCGCTGGAACCCCATCGCGCGTGAATCGCTGCGCGACCCTGTGCTCTCGATCGTGATCCCCGTTTTTAACGAAGAGGCATCCCTCGACCTTCTGTACGGTGAATTGATCGGTGCGCTAAGCGACATTGATATGAGCTGCGAGATCATCTTCGTTGACGATGGGAGCGAGGACAGCAGCGTGCATCTGTTGCACGCACTCGAAACCAAAGACACGCGGGTTCGTGTCATCCGGCTGGACGCGAATTACGGTCAGAGCACTGCGTTCGACGCGGGGTTTCGAGCTGCCCGCGGAGCGTACACCGCCACCCTCGACGCAGACCTTCAGAACGACCCGGCGGATCTATCAAAGTTGCTTCCACTGCTCGCGCATGCGGACGTTGTGAACGGCGTGCGAGTTTCTCGTTGCGATTCGTTGACCAAACGTGTGTCATCGAAGATCGCCAATGGCGTGCGCAATTGGGCGACGGGGGCTTCGGTGAGCGATGTGGGCTGCTCGCTTCGCGTGATGCGCACGTCGTACTTGCGAAAGATCAAGCTGTACCGTGGCATGCACCGATTTCTTCCCACGCTTCTCGCCATGGAGGGGGCGCGACTTGTCGAAGTAGACGTGACGCACCGAGCGCGCCGTTATGGCGAATCAAAGTATGGCGTCGCGAATCGGCTGTTTTTGGGCTTGTTCGATCTCGCCGCCGTGTGCTGGATGCAGCGCCGCTTGCTTCGCTATGGGATCAAGCGTTAGCCGCCTCGCCGGTGTTCGACTATGCGGTAGAGGACGTGGCTGCGAAGACGGTGACCTTTGGGTAGGCGCGGATGTTCGAAGTCGTCCGCGGGATCGTGTCGCATGCCGAGCTTCTGCATGACAGCCTGCGAGCGAACGTTCTGCGGCACCGTGAACGAAACGATTTCGGTGAGGCCGTGTGGATGGCAAAGCCGATCCGGAGCGCTTCTCGCGCGGCTTCAGTGGCGTAGCCTTTGCCCCAATGGGCACGCGCTAGGCGCCAGCCGACTTCGACGCAGGGCGTGAACTTGGCTTCAAAACTTGGGACGTTCAAGCCGACAAATCCCATGAACTCGCCAGGCTCGCGCTCTTCCGCCGCGAAGACTCCGAACCCACGTTCTAGGAACTGCATGCGAATTCGATCGACGAAGCCATCACTTTCGGCGCGCGTCATCGCAGCAGGAAGAAACTCGGTGACTTCTGGGTCGGCATTGATCGCTGCGAACGGAACCAGATCCGCCTGGAGCCAACCTCGTAGTCGCACGCGTTCGGTTTCGTAAGTTTGCATCAGCCCCCTGCGCGTTTGACTTTGAATTCACGCGCTTCGAGTTCGGCAATAAGCACGTCGCAGTGGTCGCCTTGAATCTCGATCACGCCGTCCTTCACCGCGCCGCCGCCGCCGCACTTTCGCTTCAAATCTTTGGCGAGGTCTTTGAGCTCGTCTTCGGGGAGGTCGATGCCTGTAAGTGTCGTCACCGTTTTGCCTTTGCGGCCCTTTTTTTCGCGACGTACTCGCACAACGCCGTCACCGTCGTAAACAGCGGTCTGCTTGCGCGGATTCTTACGACACACGCACTTGCTCGAGGCGAGGCCGCAGTGTGCGCACATGCGCCCGTGCTCGCTGGAATAAACAAGGCCTGAGTCGTTGCGTCGTGCTGCCATAGACTTTGCGACGCCCCTAGTTGGCCGCTTTGGTCGCGCCGGACAAATGCCGGTGGTCGACCATGATGCAGCGATCTTGAACGACAGTCATCCCCGCGGCGCGAAGCCCACTCGCCGCTTGCCCATGATAGATCCCCAGTTGCATCCACACGGCCTTGGAGGGTGTTTCCGGGGCCAAAGCCTCGCTCACGTGCCCGAAGATATTCTCCGACGCACGGAAAGGGGGCACAAGGTCGACATCTGCGAGTCGTGCAAACGATCTTTCGCCCAGGATGCTGTTGACCTTTGGGTTCACCGGGAAAAAGTCGACCCCGTTCTCCTGCAAATACTTCGGCACCCGGAACGCGTCTTGAGACTCGTCGTCTTTGCTTCCAACCACTGCGATGGGTTTCGAATCGAGAAGGATCTCACGCAGTTCCTGATCATCATCGGCCATTTTGGGGTCCCGTCCTGCGTGCAAATTTGGAGTGACTGTCAGCGAGGAGAGGCCAGCTTACGGCGTCTCATCGCGGAGGCTTGTGACTGTTTTTTCCGGGCGCCAGTCGACACTGCTCAACCCGATCGATACGGTAACGCGCCATGGGGTGTACGCAGCACCGGATTTTGAGCAATTTCAACCAGGCAAGGAACTTTCATTAATCGATGACGAGTCGCATCTCCTACCTGCGGTCGGGTGTCCCGGCTGCTTCGTTGTGTGGGCTGATCCTGGCGAGCTCTTTGTTCGCCGGGCTCGGTATCGCCGAAACTAGCAGTACGCAGCAATTCGAAGATCCGATCGAAGGGCTCCGCGAAATGACCCTCGACAACGGGCTGCGGGTCTACACCCTGGAAGATCATCGCACCCCGGTGGTTTCGTTTCAGGTCTGGGTGCAGGTCGGCTCCAAGGATGAGACCCGGTACACCGGTCTCGCTCACTTGTTTGAGCACATGATGTTTAAGGGGTCAAAGAACCTCGGCCCCGAGCGCCACGCTCAACTAGTTGGTTCGCGCGGGGGGCGCATCAATGCGTTTACTAACCGAGACGTCACCGTCTATCACGAAGACGTCACAAGCGAATCGCTTCCGCTTGTGATCGATCTCGAAGCAGAACGCTTTGGCAATCTTGACATCAGCGAAAAGACGCTTACCAGTGAGCGCGAAGTGGTGCTCGAAGAACGCCGGCTCAAATATGAAGATCGCGCAAACGGAAGGGCGTTCGAAGCGTTATCGGCGCTCGCTTGGAAGGCGCATCCTTACCGGACTCCGGTGATTGGTTGGCGCAGCGATGTCGCGGCGGTCACCGTCGAGGCTTGTCGCGAGTTTTTTGACACCTATTACGCCCCGAACAACTTCTTTATTGTGATCGCGGGTGATTTCGAAACCGAAGAGACCTTGGCCCACATTCGTCGGGCATTCGGTTCGCTTCCCCGCGGCGAAGCCGTTTTGCGCGCGCCAACGATTGAGCCCGAACAAGATGGTGAGCGCCGCGCGATCGTCGAGTTCGAGGTCCAAGCTCCGCTTGTGATGGCGGCTTGGCATGCGCCTGCGACGGGGCATGAAGACGGCGCGGCCCTCGATGTTTCTGGACAGATATTTTCGGGCGGACGTTCGAGCCGGCTCTACCGATCGCTGGTATACGAGGCCCAGATCGCCTCCTATGCGCATGCGTATTACGCAGAGTACATGCACGCCGGTCTCTACTACGCACAAGCGGCAGTGCGCCCCGGGGAGTCGGTACAAGAGGTCGAAACGCGTATGTTCGCTGAGCTGCAAAAGGCCGCCGACGAAGGGGTGAGCGACGAAGAAGTCGCAAAGGCAAAGAGACAGCTCGAAGTGTCTCTCGTCGAGCGCCTTGGCACGACCCATTCTCTGGCGAACCGGATCGGACTCGAAATTTCGTTCTTTGGCAAAGTACGGCCCCTGCAGTCCCGTCTTGATCAGATACAGAGCGTGACGAAAGAAGATGTCCAGCGCGTGTTGAAGAAGTACTTGCGCGCGAATCAACGAAGTGTGGTTTGGGTGGTCCCAACTCCCGAAGAGGACTCACCTTGATGCGTCATTCGAAACCGTGCCGAATGCTCAACGTACGCTCCATTTCACTCTGTCTGATGCTGTCGAGCCTCGCGCTTGGGTGTGCGGGCACGAAGCCCGCGTGGGAACTCCCGCCGCCGCCTGTGCACGCGAACGCGATCGTGGCCGAAGGTGCCCTGATCAAGCGGACATTGCCGAACGGGTTGCGGGTGATGTTGCTTGCAGACCATTCGCGGCCGATGGTCTCGATGGGGTTGGCGGTCCGTCGGGGCGCCGCGATCGAACCTGTTGAAAAAGCCGGGGTGGGAGCGCTCTGCACCGAAGTCATGCAACGGGGCGCTGGCGATCGCGATGCCTTGGCCATGGCAGATGCCGCCGATGCGCTCGGTGCAAGCGTCGGCGTCAATATCAACTTTGATTCGGTTCGTATTTCGACCTCGGGGCTCGCGCGTGACGGCGACATCTTGCTCGAGTTTGTTCGGGACATCGCGCGCAACCCCCGGTTCGAAGAGGCCGAAATCGAGAAAGCGCGCAGTGAGCAACTGGCCGAGCTTTCGTCGAGCCTCGACAATCCGAAGACGCTCTTGGGCTGGCAGCTCGAACGGACTCTTTACGGTGAACATCGCTACGGCGCACCGGTCTTGGGCCTTCCGGGAACGGTCGCCGCCATTACGTCCGACGACGTTCGTGATTTTCACAGCCTCATCTTCCAACCCAACAATGCCGTCTTCTATGCAAGCGGTGATTTCGACAGCGATGCGTTGATCGCAAAGCTTGAAGGCGCCTTCGGCGACTGGCATCCGGGACCGGTTCCTCAGTCGGTTGCGGCGCCTCCCGCGCAGGTTCCGGTCGAGCGAAAGATCGTGGTGTTGGATCGGCCGGAGATGAGCCAGGTCCAAATCGCCGTCGCCCACGAAGGACTCCGACGTATTGATCCACGTCGCATTCCGGCTTCGCTCCTGAATAACGTGCTCGGTGGCAGCGGCTTCTCTTCGCGCTTGATGGTGCAACTGCGGTCCAACGCTGGGCTTACTTCCAGCGTACGGTCCGGCTTTGCGCTGCGTCGCCGACCGGGACGCTTTGGCGTCACGACGTTTACACGCGCCAAGCAAATGCGACCCGCGATCGAATTGCTCCTGAGTGAGATCGAAGCGATTCGAAGTTCGCGTCCTCCCGACGCACTCGAACTGCGCAACGCAAAGGCGTTTAGTGTCGGACACTTTGCGCTGGGTCTCGAAACCTCACAATCGGTTATGGCGAGCCTCGTGAACCTCGATGTTTACGGACTCCCCGAAGATTCCCTCGACAGCTATCGCGCGCGCATCGGCGCGGTGACCCAGCCAGAAGTGGCTGCGCTCGCCAAGGACTTGCTTCACCCAGACCGGGCGGCGATCGTGATCGTCGGCCCCGCCGAAGCACTGCTTCCCGAACTCGTGTCCTTCGGCTCGGTTGAAGTTGTCGAGTGGTAGCCGGGGTTGAGTCGGCTGTTGACGGCCGATCCTGAAAAGAGGCCCAGACCAAGCTCTAGCTAGGGCTGTATCGTGCAGTAACGCGTTCAAGTTCGGTGATGACATCTGCGCGCAACTCACTCGGCTCAATGACTTCGGCGCCCGCGCCAAATGACATCACCCAGTTACGCACCTCGGTCGTTCCGCCAACTTCCATCGTCAGTTCAAGGCCGCCGCCTGGAAGCTCGGCGATCTTTTGGCTGGGATGCCACGTGTGTTCCATGACGTGGTTCTTCCAGTCTGAGTCGAAACGAATTCGCACCGCGACTGGCGTTTCGGAAATAACGCCGAACGCGCTCGAAACGAATGTGTCGAAGTCGAAGCTGGGGGCGACTTCAAAGCTTTTTTCGGTTGCGTCGATTTCTACGATCCGGTCAATCGCGAACGTGCGGATCTCGCACGACTGATGGTCGTGACCGATCACATAAAGCCCACCGCTGCGGTACCACACACGATAAGGGTCGAGCCCACGTTGACTTTCGGCGCCGCTTCGCCCGGTGCGGTACTTCATTGCGACCGTTTGCTGGCTCAGCACCGCATCGTTCAAGATGCGAATCGTGTCGGCGAATTGCGCGTAGCGTTTGTGCGGGCCCGGGATCACTCGAAACGTATCAGTCATGCGGCTCAAATAATTCGTGAGTTCGGGGCCGAGTCCCGCTCGAACTTTGGTAAGCGCCGACGCGATGGAGTCGTGAAAGACAGTGCCTTCGAGCACGCGTAGCAGATCTTCCGAGAAGGCGAGGGCGAGCAGTTCATCGGGCGTGAAGGGAACATCGCCGAGGCGGTACGAATCGAGAAAACTGTAGAAGGCTCGGCCGTCGCGCTTTTCGCTTTTGACTGGGAACCCCGCGTACATCAAGGCATCAAGGTCGCGGTAGACCGTGCGTTTTACGCAGTCGAGCTTTCTTGCTAACTCGTCGAGACCAATTCCCGCACGGCTCTTGGCCAAGTGCTGAATCAATTGCCACTGTCTCGCGAGCTGATCGCCGCGCATGCCCACCCCTCCGAATCACCGGAGTCTAACGAAGGCAGGGCGCCAACTACATCGGATTGTCTAGATCGGGTCGTCGCTGAAGAACGCGGCGAGTTCGTCTTCCTGGGCGACCGCGTCCTTGTAGCCTAGTTCGATGAGTGGCCGTGTGTACGCGCTGTCGAACAAGAGGTACGAAAGCAGGTCCGATTCCCGGGCTTCGGCGCCCGTGCCCAGCATCTTCATGACGATGCGCAGAAAGGGAGACAGCGAAAAATCTTCCCGCGAATTGGCGAGTAGTTGACCCGCCATAATGCCGAGGTCTTCAGAAGGCCTCACGACGGTGTCGTGGATTTTCTGCATTGGGCGGGCGTCATCGGTGCGGCTCGCGGTTTCGTTCACTCTTTCGAGGAAGTCGTCACCATAGGTTTCGGATGCGTTATCGATAAAGCGGTTGATCAAACGCAAGCGCGCCAAGTCGGCGTCGACCGGGCTCAGCATCAACGCGTTCAAAACCTTGCCCGCCAGAAACATCGGGTTTCCAAAGCCTTCGGTCCGTTGTTGGGCCAGCTCTTCAGTCACCCCGCCGGTAGGTCGGCGACCGACGCCGATCACCAACACGCGGTTGGCGCCGAGTCGGACAGCGGGTGCAAGCGGCGTATTGAGGCGAAGCCCGCCGTCGGCGTAGTAGCGCGAGCCCAGACGCACGGCCGGGAAGAGCATTGGGATCGACGCGGACGCCAGCGCGTGCATGGGCGACAGACGAATGGGCTGCATGCGGACACTGTCCTGGCTGGCCCAGTCTGGGAGCGCGCGTTCTTTGCGTTCGACGAACACGACAGCGTGTCCGGTGGCGATCTGCGTGGTGGCAATGCAGACGGCGTCGAGTCGGTCCGCGCGCAGGTTTCGCCGAATGCCTCGCCAGGGGATCGAATTGAGCACGAGTCGTTCGAGGGGGCGGGTGTCGAGGAGCCCGTAGAGGCGGTCGGGGCGTTGACCCTCCCTCATCTGTCGGGCCACGCGCCTCACCCCCATCACGCGTGACGGGAGCCGGAGAATGTCGCTTGTGCTGAAACGGAAAATCTCGTTGACTCGAAGGTTTTCCCAGATCTGTCGGAGCATTTCGCCGCGGTGGTTTTCAACGTCGCAGGTCGCAGCCAGGAAGGCGGCGTGGATCGCGCCGACACTTGTGCCGCACACAATGTCGAAATCAATCGGGTGCCCCAAACGCTTGGGCAGGTCTTCGAGCAAATAGGACAGGACCCCGGCTTCGTACGCGCCGCGCGCGCCGCCGCCCGCGAGGACGATGGCGCGTTTGATCTTCGGCTGTCCCGATTGCGCTGCCAAGAGCCCTTAGTTAACGCGCTCGACGTACTCGCCGGTGCGCGTGTCGACTCGGACCTTTTCGCCTTCTTTCAAGAAGAGCGGGACCTGGATCACTGCGCCAGTTTCGAGCGTCGCGGGCTTGGTGGCCCCGGAGCTGGTGTCACCTTTCACACCGGGGTCAGATTGGCTGATTACGAGTTCGACGAAAGACGGGAGGTCGATGTTGACCGGGTTTCCCTTGTAAAAGAGGACACTCACTTCCGCGTTTTCGAGCAAAAATTTGCCGTTGTCTCCGATGACTTCGTCCGTGATTGGAATCTGGTCGAAGCTCTTGCTGTCCATGAAGATGCAGTCGTCACCGTCGTTGTAGAGGTACTGCATGACGCGCTCTTCGATTTCGGCTTCGGTGACCTTCTCACCAGCGCGGAAGGTCTTGTCGACCGTCTTGCCGTTGAGGAGATTCTTGATCTTGGTGCGGACGAACGCACCCCCCTTGCCCGGCTTCACGTGCTGGAAGTAGATGATGACGTAGGGCGAACCGTCGATGTTGATCTTGAGGCCGTTCTTAAAGTCTGAAGTACTGACTGCCATGTTCCGTCCGCTCGTTTCGCCCTGGCTCCGGACGCGCCGGAATCACTGGGTTGGGTTGCTTGAATACTCTTCGCAATTTACTGCCGGTTTCTCGACCGACCAGTGTCAGAGGAGGAACGCCGACTATAGCGGAGGGTGTTCTGAGGTGCATTTTCCGCTGGTGCCGGAACAGAATATCACCAAATGAAAAGGGCCCGCAGACCAGAAGTCTGCGGGCCCTTTTACAATGGCTTGCTTGCGCGGGGGCTATCCCTTCGCTGCCAGTGCAGCTGCCGTAAGTGCCGGAACGATTTCGAACAGATCGCCCACAACGCCAACGTCGGCGACTTCGAAGATCGGAGCGTCGGCATCCTTGTTGATGGCGACAATGAAGTTCGAACCCTTCATGCCGACCAGATGCTGGATGGCACCACTGATGCCTGCCGCGACGTAGAGCTTCGGCGTCACAACTTGGCCCGAAGAACCGACCTGGTGCGCGTGGGGCAACCAGCCTGCGTCGACGACGGGGCGAGAAGCGCCCATGGCGCCACCAAGGGCGTCGGCGAGGGGCTGGATGATCTCGGGGAACTTTTCGGGATCTCCAACACCACGACCGCCCGAAACCACAACGTCGGCCTTCGTGAGGTCGATACCTGTGCTCGCGCTCATCTTTACTTCGATGAACTTGGCCTTGCTACCCGAAAGGTCGGCGTCGAGCTTAGTGGCTGCACCGTCGGACGAGCCTTCGAAGGGCTCTGTCGCGCCGGGCTGTACCGAAGCGACCGCTGCACCCTCAACGCTCAGCTGTGCGTTGAGCTTGCCGTTAAATACCCGGCGGGTGAAGGTCAGGCTCGAACCACTGCCTTCGATGTCTGTGCAGTCGCTGACGAACGCACAGTCGAGTGCGGCGGCAATGCGAGGTGCCACGTCCCAGCCCGAAGGCGTACTGCTGATGAGAACCAGGTCGGCACCTGCTGCGTTGGCTGCAGCGAGAATGGCCTTCTTGTAGGCCTCCACGCTGTAGTCTGCGACTTCGGCTGCGTCGACGACGTAGGTCTCACCGCCGCCCTTGCCTGCGAATTCGCTGGCGAGGCCTTCGACACCGCTGCCGATTACGAGGCTCTTGACTTCGCGACCGCTCGATTCGGCGACCTTGCGCGCAATGGCGACAAGTTCGTAACCGGCGTCACGAATCTTTCCGTTATTGATTTCTGTTACAACGAGAACGCTGCTCATGATTAATTCTCTCTTTCGCTTGGATGTCCCGGTTTAAAGAAGTCCGAGCTCTTTGATCTTGGTGATGAGTTGTCCAACGATTTCGTCCGTGGACCCAGTAAGGATCTGCGCAGTGTCGCCCTTTTGCGGGACATAGATCTTGTCGATCTTGGCCTTGACGTTGGCTGCGCCGGCGTCGCTGACGCCGAGATCCGCGAGGGTCTTCACCGCGACGGGCTTCTTCTTTGCCTGCATGATGCCCTTGAGCGATGCGTAACGAACCTGGTTGGCACCCGACTGCACTGCGACGAGGCAAGGCTTCGGAAGTTCAACCACTTCGAGCGCGCCACCTTCGAGCTCGCGCTCGACCTTGAGCGTGTCGCCCACTTCGATGCCGAGCACGCCGGTTGCCGACGGAATGTCGAGCAGTTCGGCGAGCATGGCGGGTACGGCAGAAAAGTTGCCGTCGTCCGACATGAAACCAGCAAAGATCACGTCCGGGCTTTCTTCCTTCGCGATGGCGGCCAAGATCTTGGCGCAACCCAGTGCGTCGGATGCGTCCGCATCTTCGTCTTTCACGTGGACGGCGCGGTCAGCGCCCATGCCGAGCGACGTGCGCAAAGCCTGGGTGACGCGGTCAGGGCCAATGGAAACTACAACCACTTCGGCGTCGCCAGCGTCCTTGATTTTGAGCGCTTCTTCCAACGCGTAGGTGTCATAACTGTTGATTTCGAACTTGATGTTGCTGTCCTGAATCCACGTGCCGTCAGCGTTGACGTCGAGACGCGAATCTTGGTGCGGGACCTGCTTAAGACACACCATGACCTTCATGGGGGGGAACCTCCGAATAATTGTTGTACTGGTGTTTTCGAATTGCCAAATTTGGTGCCGAGAAACGTGCGCGTTTGCGGGTTCGAGCCGGGAAGGCTCGGAGACCCGGTTTGGGTGAGGCGACGGGTTCGTCTCCTGTGCCCTGAAAAGCGCCGGAACCCTAACGCGGAGACCGCTGCTTTTCAACGGCTTGGTATGGCGACATCCACGTCAATTCCAGGGCAAATTCCGGCATGAAACCCGTCATTTGAGCAATGTCGAACGCGAGTTCGGGACACCTTTGGCCAGCACCGAGCCCAGGCCGAATCGATCGATCTGATGAATCGGCAAGTGAGGTGGGAGCGACGCGAAGGCTTAAATCGAGTTGCATCGAGACCACGAACTTTCAGTCCTAAATCAGGACTAAGTCGCTACGTAGTGCTTGGCGCTCCAATCTAACATGTAGTCGAAGACTTCGTCGTAGATCTCGTCGCGGCTTCGCAGAGATTCGCCGGGCACCGCGAAGTTGTCATCGGCATCTTTGACGCAACGGATTTCAGTCGTGGTGCCCATGCGTCGCACAGTGCTGCTCAGCGTCTTGAGGTCGCACTGGTCGTCACGGCTCCCTTGCACGAACAGCGTCGGAGACGTGATGCGATAGAGCTGCTCAGCACTGATCGTCGTCGGGTCGCCCGCGGCGTGCAGCGGAAAGCTGATTAAGAAGGTGCCCTCGATCCGGATCTGGCTCGTCGCGATCTGCGCTGCGACGCGGGCTCCGAGACCATGCCCACCGATAAAGACATGGGCAGGTGCCGATGTTGGGTCTCGGTGTAGGGCCGCAATTGCCGTACGAAAGGTGCGCAGCAGGGTTTCGCCGGTGTCCGTGCTGGCGTCTTCGTTGGTTTCCGCGAAGGGAAAGTTGAAGCGTAGTGTGAGAAATTTTTCTTCGGTGAGCTTCGTTTGGAGATGCTCAAGCAACGGGTGATGCAAGTCGGAACCGGCGTCGTGCGCCATCACAATGGCGATGCGCTGGCATGTCGGCCACCACTCGGGGATCCCCATGATGGCCGTTACGGATTCCGGGCCGTGTAGCGTATCGGCGAGCGGGATCTGAAATTCTTTGAATTGCGCTGTTTGTTCGACCACGTAACCCCTCTGGGGAAACATCATATAGCACGGAATGAACGAGATTATTCCCCTGCATGCGCGAACATGTAGATCGGACGCGTGTTTCAAAGAACAGCGCTCGGTCCACAGCTTCTGTGGCGGCAAAGTTCGAGCCTTGCAGTCCAGGTTGGGAGTCTTTCAATGAGCACAAATGATCGCAGACTTCGGGTCGAAATTGAGTTAAATCCGCGCGAGATCCGCTTTTACGATCGCCTGCGCGCGATCGTGATCGAAAAGGAGTACGCGGTTGGGAGTGGGATTCGCGACTTGCTCATGTTGCTTCCCGACCTCACAGTCTTGCTGTTTCGCCTAGTCAAAGATTCGAGGGTTCCGGTGGGTGCCAAGGTGATCGCCGGTTTTGGCGTCGCCTACATTCTTTCGCCGATCGACCTGATGCCGGAGTTCCTGTTCGGGCCGATCGGGCTCATCGATGATCTCTTCGTCGTCGTCACCGTACTCTCCCGCTTGATGAAGAGTGTGCATCCTGACATCGTGCGCGAACACTGGTCCGGGCAGGGCGATGCCCTCGACGCGATCACGCGCGTGACGACTTGGGCTGACACGCAAATCACGAAGCGACTTCCCGCTGCGGTCCGTGGCTTTTTTTAAAGCTCAATCGGCGGTCGATCGGTCCCAGGGCGAACTCGCGGTGGAACGAACGACGCATAGAGCCATCTCTTTGCTTCAGACGCGATCGTTAGACCGCGTCGGTGGAAGCAACGTGAGGGCAATGCCAAAGTTTTGTCCGGCGTAATGCCACGGGCTCCAATTGAAATAGACATTGACGAGTCCCGAGCCTAGTGATTGGGAGTGACACGCCACTGCAAAAGCAACCAGCAGAGCCACGCTGATTGCGACAAAGAGATTGTCAGAGAG
>JASDVE010000139.1:0-6005 GCA_041891195.1 Myxococcota bacterium
GCACGCCCCTTAGATTGAATGACGTCTGGCTTGCTCTAGCCACTCGTCTTTCTGTTTCGCTCTCTATCGTGCTCTAATCACTCGCCCTGCCTCTAGGACTCGTTTTTCGCGGCGCCGCTCTTCTTGCGGGGTTTGCTTGCGCCCTTTCCGGGAGATGCGTCGCTACCCCCGCTTCCGTTCTTCCCATCGTTATCGTCGGAACCGCCACCTGCCTGGACTGCCGACGGCCGTTCGTTTACGACTTTGTCAACAATGCCATATTTGCAGGCTTCTTCCGCCGAGAGATAGAAGTCTCGTTCCGTATCCTTCGAAATTTGGTCAACGGTCTTGCCCGAATGGTGCGCGAGAATCTCGTTCATACGCGCGCGCAACTTCAAGATTTCGGTCGCCTGAATATCGATATCAGTCGCCTGGCCTCGGGCCCCGCCCATCGGCTGGTGGATCATCACGCGCGCGTTGCTCAGCGCAGTCCGTTTGCCAGCGGCCCCGGCTGCCAAGAGCCAGGCTCCCATCGACGCGGCTTGGCCGATGCACGTCGTGTTCACGTCGGGTCGAACGAACTGCATCGTGTCGTAGATTGCGAGTCCAGCCGTGACCGAGCCACCGGGTGAGTTGATATATAGATGGATGTCTTTTTCCGGATCGTCCGCCTCAAGGAACAGCAACTGAGCCACGATCAGGTTCGCGACGTCGTCGTTCACCTCGGTGCCCAAGAAAATGATCCGGTCTCGCAAGAGCCGGGAATAGATGTCGAAGGACCGCTCGCCGCGCGGGCTTTGCTCGATCACCATGGGGATCAATGGCATAAGTCTGGTTGTCTCTTTCGTTGGTTTCTTGGTTTGTCGTTTGTGTTTATTGATTGGCTTCGTAAGTTAACGCCGCGAATCCGCTCGCGGGTCCAACGCCCTATAAAGCGATCGCTTTCCAAAGTATAGGCGGCTCAGACAGTCATACGCACGTCATCGAACTTTGATGCTGGACACACGAAATTCCGCGCACACTTCGCGCTTTAGCCCACACTAAGAGCCTCAGCAAAAACTGAAAGTAAGTCTTGCAATTTCGGGAAGAATTACTGGATTTTCTGGATGAACCGAACTTGGATAGAGCGCTCGTTCAGAATCGATTACAAATCACACAGCCTTCGCCGTGCATCCATCGCACTGCTATCGCACTAACAGGGCACTACCGTACTGACCGGCAATCCACGCGGAGGTCTGAACTCCCGTTTCTTCGATCTTGCCGACGTTCGAACTGGCCAATCATGCTCAATTGGAGTTCAATTGGAGTTCTTTATTCGGCAGGTTCGGCTGTAATCTCCTCTTCGACCGTAGCCTTGGACACTAGGAAATCAAGCGCCTTCTGATCCAGCACCTCGGCCTCGATCGCAGGGCCCCAGCCTTGGCTCGCAGCCATTTCCTTCACTTGCTTAACATCCATTCCCTGGGCTTCTGCCATTTCGTTGAAGCGCGCTTCGACTTCTTCTTCGCCCGCTTCAAGCGACTGCGCCTTGATTACGGCTTCGAGTACGAGAGATTCGCGCACGCGACGCTCAGCGCTTTCGCGCCCCTCTTCCCGCATGCGACCCAGCTGCTGCTGAAGAACATCCGGCGGGAGCTGACCTTGGAACTGCTGCGCCATCTGCTGCAGTTGGTTGTCGAGCTGTCGTTCAACGATCCCAGGCGGCACATCAAAATCCGTTCGCTCGAGCAGTGAGTCCATCACCGTCTTTTGTTTGGCGGACGTTGCCGTTCGCTCTTTGCGCTGGAGCTGGTCGTCTCCAAGCTTGCTTCGCAACTGATCTAGGGTGTCGAAGTCGTCCCCCAGATCTTTGGCGAACTCATCGTCGAGCTCCGGCACAACCTTGGCCTTAATGGTGTGCACGGTGCACGCGAATTCGGCGTCCTTCCCCGCGAGATTTTCTGCGCCGTAGTCGGCGGGAAACTGCACTTTGAGGGTCACGTCTTCGCCGGCGGCGGCGCCCACGAGGCCTTCTTCGAAACCGGGGATCATGCGTCCCGCACCGATCTCGAGATCGACCCCTTCAGCAGTGCCTCCTTCAAAGAGTTCGCCGTCGACGCTGCCCTTATAGTCGAAGGTTACGGTGTGGCCGTTTTCGACTTTGACATCTTCTGCAACTTCAACCCACGGCGCATTGTTCTCGCGCATGCGTTCGAGTTCGGCATCGACCTCTGCCGCATCGAGTTCGACCTTGGGTGCAGTCGCAGGCAAGCCGTCGAGTTCGGGCAGCTCGATTTCGGGCTTCACTTCGATGCGAAGGGTGTATTCAAAATCGGCGTCGGGCGCGGGGCGACCGGCCTCGACTTCGGGCTGCACCACTGGCTCCAAACCCGATCTGCCAATCGCCTCTTCAAGGGTTTCCTGGACCAGGATCCGTTCAATTTCTTCGGGAATGGAAGCGCCGTAGAGTTTTTCCAAAACACCCCGCGGCACCTTGCCCTTGCGGAATCCCTTCACGTTCGCGGTGCGGCTCAGCTGTCGATACGTTGAGTCAAACGCTTTGCGTACGCGAGATTGCGACACGGTCACGCGCGTGCTGCGCACCACTCCGGTGGCGTCGTCGTTGGCAACCTGAACTTCTTCGTCGGTCGTTGCCGCTGCGTCGTTGTTGCTCGAACTCATGACTTCCCTTTCTTGGCCATTCGCTGCCGATCTGTTTTGGGTTCGCGTGCTGTCGCGCGTTGGGTTCTTCAACGCAGGCCAGCCGCAAAGTCAGATCCAGAAAAATTTCATTTGTGCGCCAAAGCCGTCCGTTCTTTTGACGCGAAGTTCACGCCTCAACAGAGGGTCTGGCAATTCATCCATTCAATCGTTCGGTTTTAGTAATGAGATCGAGCCCCGTTGCCGGCTCACTCGACTCAGTTTGATGCACGGCGCTGTGACCCCGCTCGTGCGAGGCCAGTAGGGTAGCCCCACGTGGGGTGCAGCGCCCGCCCCGAAACGTCCTTCAGTTGCGCCTCGCAGCAGTTCTCAAACCCGGTCGAACCCTGGCGCGCGCCCCCGCCCTCCCGCGTTCATTCGATGTAGCCCCGGGCGCGCATACGCTGCTCGAATCCGCGGCCTGGGTAGCTTCCCTGGGCGCCTCCGGCCGCAAGGTCAGACAGCGTAAGGCCCTCGTCTCGGTGTCATCGATAAGTTTCGACTGCTCGTCATCATGCACACTGCGTAACACGTCTTGGCCCGCATAGGCGCAGGGAATGACGCTGGAGACAGGCGCCTCGCCGGCGATGATTTGCATCTCGATCACGGGCCGAAGACTTCAACCGTCTAACGTAGGCTCGACCGTGTCAATTGCCAGATAGTCCGGCACGGTCGAAACGGCGTCAAGATTCTGCACAGGCACCTTGTAGGTCGCACCGCGCCTCAGCACCCGGAATGCAAATCAGGCACGGCGTTACGAATCGGCAAGTACCGCGCGCACAAACGCCGCGCGGTAAAGTCCCCCGCACCGACGCGGTGTTCTATCGTGGACGGCTTCGCCCCCGGAACCACGCAGACGGACATAAAGGGAATTTGGATGCGCCATCGCGTGGCCATCATCGCGGCGATCGCGGCCATCGTATTGGCCGGCGCCCTCTTCAGTCGAGTTCAGTTCGGACAGCTCGCTCACCCTTTGCTCTGGCATGACGAAGCGCTCACCGCTGTGTTCGGAGAGCGTGTGCTCGAATACGGCTACCCCAAAGTGCATGGTCCCGATGGCCAAGCCCACTACCCGATGCACCACGACCTTTCGGTCGGTACCCATGAAACGTGGGACGCGTATATCGGGTCGCCGTGGTTGCAGTACTACTTTGCCGCGGCGGGCGTCGCATGGGCCAAACGCAGTGACGACTTGTATGAGAAGACCAGAAGGGTGCGGCTGCCCTTTGCGCTCGCAGGCTGTGCAGGTCTCATGATCTTGCTGTTGACCGGCCTTTCGGCTCTGCACGGAATAAAGCAGCGGCTCTTGTTCGCAGCGCTCTACCTCGGCGCCCTTTCTTATTCTGTGTTGCTCGTGCTCCATCTAAGAGAGGTTCGTTACTACGCCCTGACCGTATTGCTCGTGGCCTGCGCGGTTTCGATCACGGCATACCGCGACATATTCCGGAACATTGGCGGAGCCATCTACACGGTGGCTCTCGCCGTCGTCTGCCTTCTGCTTTTCAACAGCTTCTATCTGGCGTTCGTCGGGCTGGGGTTGGGGCTTGCGATTAACGCACTCCTTGAAAGCCTTCCCGACGACACGACGGCTCGCGCAGACGCGGACTTCATAGGCGTACTTCTGCCAAAGCTGGGGCCCCTCATTTTGGCCGCGCTCGCAGCGATTCCACTGCTCTACTTTTACGAAGTTTTCGACGTGGCCGCCGCGTTTCCCGATCGCTACGCGACGCCAAAGAATGCGTACGGATACAAACTACTCGGCCTCATCAAAGGACTATTGCGATACGAGTTTCTCGCGGCGGCCCTGGTGTTTCGCGCCGGAGTGCAGTTCTGCTTGCGGACGGCTTCAAGCCAAGCGAAGCAAGCTACCGCGCAACGGCGGCAATTCGCGCAACTGCTCGCATGCATCATCGTGTGTTACGCCGCGGTCGTGGCCTTCGCCCCGTTCTACTACGAGCGGTACTCGATCGCGCTTTCGCCGCTGATCACGTTGCTTCTGCTGATCGACGGGTTCACGATCTGGGATCTACAGAAGGAGCATCGGCGCGAATTCGCTCACAAGCTCGTCGTTGTGATCTGCGGCCTCACGCTTCTCGCGACGCTTTTCATTCGGTTCCCCGAATTCAGCGGACGTCTCGCCGAAACCAGCTCGCCCATCGAAGGCCCGCTTGATCAAGTCGTCGCGTACATCACTGCCAATTACGAGCACCCCGAAGATCTCGTAATCGCCACAAACTATGAAGACCCGTCCCTTCGGTTCTATCTGGGAAGTCAGGTTGTCATTGGTTGGTTCAACCCCGATGTGGAGCGCGACCTCGCGGCCGACCCCGACATCATTATCCCCCGCCCAGGGAACCGACACCTCGATGAGCTCAAGCTTCTCGCATCGAAGGGGAGCTATGCGCAGAAAACATTCCCGCTTATGAATACACACGCGAACAATGTGCCATCGCTTGCGCCTTGGAATCATTCGCGATGGGTGCACCGGTTCGCGACGCCGAAGGTTGGAGCAGATGACACCGAGAGGACGTTCATTTTGGAGCGAACACGGCCCTGAACGATCAAGCCGACAACGTCTCCGCAGCCGGGCTCGGTGTCGACGCAAGCGTCGCGGCTCGAACCGCCACGCCTAGCCCTAGAATTCAAGCCACTCGGGTCGCCGCGAATGAAGCTGCGGCGGCGGCACGATTGGATCGCCATGAAGGGCACGAACTGCATGCCGTACGAAAATGGTACCGGGAACAGGACTCGAACCTGCACGCCTCGCGGCGGTGGCTCCTAAGGCCACTGCGTCTACCAATTCCGCCATCCCGGCCCGCGCGCAACTTAGCTCAAGCCCCGCCCGGCGCATCCGCTCCAAAAATTCAATGATCGGATTCAACTATTTTCGCAGCTACGCCACGGAGCCGATCGTCGCTCGCACATCGCGACGATCCCCCTCCCTATCTCAAATCCCGCAGTTCGGCAGAGTGCCTGCACTTGACCAGGTGCTTGGTACTAAGATCAGCGCCCAGAAGTGTGCTGTTCTGGCCAGCGCCGCGAAACGAGCAAAGCGCCTGCGGCACCTCTTTGTAAACAGCGCCCGGCGCATCTCTTTGTAAAAAGCGCCTGCGGCGTCTCTTTGTAAACAGCGCCTGCGGCGTCTCTTTGTAAAAAGCCGTCTCTTTGTAAAAAGCGCGTGTCTTAGATGGAAAAGGTGAATGGTGAGCGCGCGGGGAATCGAACCCCGAACCTAGTGGTTAAGAGCCACTTGCTCTGCCGATTGAGCTACGCGCCCGGGCGGACCTTAGGATGCCGAGAGATGGCAGGCAAGAGTGCAGCATTTTTTCTCTCACACGGTGCAAAGC
>JASDVE010000140.1:0-5914 GCA_041891195.1 Myxococcota bacterium
TCCGGTTGGTGTGGACCTCGACTCTGGGATCTACGGCTGTCGCGGCGCCGTAAGCACCGGCTGGCCCGCTTGCGGTTCGGAGGGGCAGGGGGCAACTTCCCGGCGCATGGAAAAAATTGCCGACGCATTTTCGACTGCATTGATGCTGCTCGTGACCTTCGACGCCGACATGGTTGAGATCGTCGTGCTGTCGCTCTCCGTGTCTTTTTCGGCAGTTATGCTCGCTGCTTTGGTGGGGCTTCCATTTGGGGCGTTCGTCGCGATCGCACGCTTCCCCGGCCGGGGGGCCGTGATCGCGTTGTTGAACGCACTCATGGGGTTGCCGCCTGTGGTTGTCGGTCTGGTCGTCTATCTCATGCTTTCGCGATCCGGGCCGCTTGGTTTCTTGGGCTGGCTCTTTACGCCAACGGCAATGGTGGTTGCGCAGTTTGCTCTGATCACGCCATTGGTTGCCGCGCTGTCGCGCCAGGCGATTCAGGATCTTTGGGAGGAGTATCACGAACTTCTGCGTTCGCTTGATGTCGGCCTTGGGGCGATGGTGGCCACGCTCATTTGGGACGGCCGTCATCGCTTGCTCACCACACTGCTCGCTGGCTATGGCCGCGCCATTGCGGAAGTGGGGGCTGTGATCATTGTCGGCGGCAACATCGCGCATGTCACGCGAGTCATGACAACCGCCATTGCTCTTGAAACAAGCAAGGGCGATCTCGCACTGGCGTTGGGACTGGGCATCGTGCTGCTGTTGATCAGCCTGCTCGTAAACACTGCGGCGGCCTTGTCTGGACGCAGTACGCAGGGTGCACCGGTCCAGTGACGTCGATCCTGCCGATGGCACTCGAAGGAATCGGCTTCGAGGTGGAAAACAAGAAGCTCCTTGACGACATTTCCATTCGGTTCGAAGTGCCCGGACGCTGCTTTGTTCTGGGTCCAAACGGAGCGGGCAAGAGCTTGCTCTTGCGCATTGCACACGGACTTCTGACTCCGACCTCCGGACGCGTCGTTTGGAACGGACCTAGCGGGCGCGAATGCGCCAGAAAACAAGCGATGGTGTTTGAACGCCCGGTTTTGTTGCGACGAAGCGTCCAGGCCAACGTGGAGTACGCGCTTGTTCAGCGTGGCTTCGAACGGGGCTTGGTGGGAGACAAGGCGAATGCGGCCCTCCAACGCACTGGCTTGCAAGATCTGGCACAACGCGACGCCCGAGTGCTTTCTTCCGGCGAGCGTCAGCGCCTCGCTCTGGCGCGCGCCTGGGCGATCGAGCCCGAGGTTATGTTTCTCGACGAACCGACGGCAGCGTTGGATCCTTCGGCGACTCGCATCGTCGAAGAAGTCATCGAGGCCATCTCGGACGGCGGCACCAAGATCATCATGACGACCCACGACATGGGGCAAGCTCGGCGTCTTGCGAGTGAAGTCCATTTTTTGAACAAAGGGGTGCTCGTCGAAAGTGCATCCGCCAAATCATTTTTCGAGTCGCCGAAAACCGAGGAAGCGCGAGCATTCATAAAGGGAGAGTTGTTGTGGTGATCGTTCCGTCGCACAGAACGCTCATCGGTGCGATGAGGCGATTGGCTGTCCTTCTAGTCTTGATGGTCGGACTGTCCGCGACCGCAGAAGCGGGCACGCCGTTTATCACGGTTGCTTCGACAACGTCGACGGACAATTCAGGCCTCCTGGACGAAATCCTTCCGAAGTTCAGGGCTGCCAGTGGCGTCGATGTTCGCGTCGTCGCGGTCGGGACCGGGCAGGCGATCCGTCTGGCGCGCAGCGGTGACGCAGACGTGCTGATGGTGCATGACCGCGAATCTGAGGAACGCTTCGTGACCGACGGCTTCGGCGTCGAGCGTCATGCGTTGATGCGCAACGACTTCATTATCGTGGGCCCGAAGGATGACCCTGCGAATCTTCGTGGGATGAACAACGTTGGAAACGCGCTTGCTGCCGTCGCCGACCGGGCGCAGCCCTTTGTATCTCGCGGCGACGATTCAGGGACTCACAAGGCTGAAGTCCGCATGTGGGAATTGGCAGAGCGAGACCCGCGCATGTCGTCGGGCAAGTGGTATCGCGAAACGGGTTCTGGCATGGGCGCAACCCTCAACACCGCAGCAGCGATGGGCGCCTACGCGTTTGTCGATCGCGGCACCTGGCTCGCGTTCAAAAACCGGGTCGATCTCGAACTGCTGGTGACCGGCGACCCACGGCTTCAGAACCCGTACAGCGTGATCCTGGTTAACTCCGAACAACACCCGCACATCAAAGCCAAAGAAGGGCAGGCCTTCATCGACTGGCTGTTGTCGAAAGCAGGGCAGGCTGCAATTGGTGACTTTCGGGTCTACGGGGAAGTGCTCTTTATCCCGGATGCGCTCTAGGGCACGACGAAGAAATTCGCGCGTCCCCAAAACGACCCGAAGCGACGCCAGGGCGTCGCTTCGGGTAGAACTTGATCTGTGCTCGATCGAGACTTTTTATTGTCTTGTCTTGTCTTGTCTCGTCGACTAGGGCTCGAGGATCGGGTGGAGCCGCAGAGCGGGCTGGGTTTCCCGCAACCGCTTGAGTGCCCTGGCTTCGAGTTGTCGAACGCGCTCGCGGCTGAGGCCGAGGGTTTGTCCGATCTGCTCGAGGGTGTGCTCCTCTTCACCGGCGAGGCCATAGCGCAAGCGCAGAATCAGCTGCTCCCGGGGCGTGAGAGATCCGATCAAAGATCCAACGCCCGTGCGCATGCGATCGTTGTCCATGCCACCGTCCGGCTGTTCCGAACCCTGGTCCGGAACAAAGTCTTCGAGGCGCTTCTCGGTACCCGACACGTTCGATTCGAGCGAAATGGCTTCCCGCGACAGTCGGTCGAGTGCTTCGAGTGCTTCGGTGTCTGTACCCAATGCCGGTGCGAGTTCCGCCGGGGTAGGTTCGCGGCCGAGCTTGCCGGTCAACTCTGCTCGGACACGCTGGCTGCGCTGCAGCCGGTCGTGAACGTGCGAGGGAAGTCGGATCGTGCGCGAGTGATTCTGAATGGCGCGAACCAATGCCTGGCGAATCCACCAAACCGCGTAGGTCGAAAATTTGAAGCCACGTCGATGATCAAACTTCTCAACGGCGCGGATCAAGCCAAGGTTACCTTCCTGTATCAGGTCGGGGAACGAAAGACCGAGGTTGCGATAGTCCTTTGCGATTGCGACAACCAGCTTCAGGTTGTGCTCGATGAAGCGGTTCTTTACCGCGGTCATGCGCTCGTGTGCGTTCTCGACTTCTTCGGCGAGCTTGAGCATGCGGGATTTCTGCACGCCTGATTCACGTTCGAGTTCGGCGAGTCGCTTGGTGCGGCGTCGTGTCTTGCGCAGTTCGCGGCCAATCGACAGCGCGTTTTCGCGCAGTTCTACGAGAAGCACCAACGACAAGCGCGCGTTGTGCATTTCTTTGGCGACCTTTGCGTCGAGCTTCTTGAGCTCGGCGGAGTAGTCGCTCTCTGCTTTTTCGTATTCCTCGTCGCGGTTCACGAGCAGGGTGCGAAGTCGCTTGACTGCGGTTTCTACGCGCGCTGCGATTTCACCCGTCTCTTCGTCGCCCACGGATTCAGAAAGCTTTGCACCCGTGTGTGAGAGGGCGCGCAATGCATCCCAGCGCGCCACAACGTGTCGCGCTGAACTCGGTACGGCGTACAAAACGTCGCGCAGTGCGGCGGTGGCTGATTCAAGATCCTTTGCGAGGTAAACTTCTTCTTCGCGTTTCAGTGTCCGCGTACCGCCAATCTCTTGGAAGTACGACTCGAGCGGTCGACGTTCACGACCGGGATCGAGCTCTTCTGCAGCAACGACAGGTGTCGCGCCCAGCACGTTTTCGCCGGTCTCTTTCTTTTCGGTTTCCTCAACTTTCTTTTCGGCCTTCAATCTCTCACCCTTTCGGCTATTCGGTGCACTTTCGACTTTTGTGTCGACCTTCGCGCTGCTCACAGAGACGGAACCCTTTATGCGCGTGCTAGCACGCGCTGATTTGTTTTTGGGTTTTGGCTCTTGCGTCTGGTCTTCCATCAAGTCCGATACCGTGCAGTTGGAGCCGGTTCATGGTCCAAAGTTGTGTGCTTGTTTTTATGGTGTTGCTTGAGTGCGCTGTAGCTGTAGCGATGGTTGTCGATTCGTAGATTCGATGTGTCGAATGATGACTTGGATCTTTGTGTTCAAATTGCGAACCGTCTTTTGGGCGTCGAAGATGCTGCTTTTCGCGTACTGCCGATTTATTTCAGATGCCGAAGGTGCGTCCGGGTGTTGCAACGCATGTGGAGCAGGATCTCGGTTCAGTGAGTTTGATTGAAGTCGTTGGCTTAGGTTGCCGGTGACCAATTCTTGTTTGTGAACGAATCCTGTACTGTCTTCCCTTCCGCAGCCGTGTAACGGGCTGAGTTCTTTCGTGGTTCGATCCATCCGATCTACCTACCCACCGATCAAATTGTCTGTGTAGATAGAAAGAGTGGTCTCAGTTTCCGTATGACGAACCGTATCTTCGATGCCTCCGTAGGCCTTGCCCACCTTCGCTTGGGGCGCATCAAGCGACCCTACATAATGAAGGTTTTTTTCCTATTTTGCTAGGACAAAATTCGCCGAAATGGGGCTGATTTCACTTCGATGTCACCCAGCGGCTGGCCGGGGGGCTTAACGATCCGGTCGATCGCGGCTCTTCTTTGCCGATTGGACGGCAAGATTGGCTTTGGATCGCTCGGGATTGTCAGATTTTAGTGGGAATACGCTTCTAACTGATTCGGTTTTATACACAAGGCGCTGTCGATCCTGCAACTCACGTTCTAACTATTCGATTCTCCGTTCGTATTGGTCGTTCTCTGATACCGGGGCCCTCTCGCGCCGGCGTGTTAATTAAACCGTGTTTATTTAGACACGATTTTCTCTTCGGGTGGTCGCTGTCTAAGCACAAGGAAATCCTCGTCGCGTTTGTCAACCCCCTGGATCGACTGGGCAACGTCTCAGCTTCCTTCCCAACTTAGGAGTACGTGGCCTCAACACCGTTGCTGGTGACGAGAAAAGGATCCAAACAGTAAATTCATTCCCCGACGGGCAGGGTTCTCAAAGTCAACCCCCGCGGGTGGGTGGGATGCGAACCCATTGAGACCGTGCAGCTCTCGTCAAATCCGCCACAATGCGCGCCATGCCGGAGCGCCCTGAAAATCGAGCCCCCTTCTCGGAACGAGACTTTTATCTCGCCGAGTTCCGCGGGCGTACCCTCGCGATGGCGTTGTCGCAGCAGCCCGCCCTCGACGAACGGTCGAGCGCGGTGGTGACCAACGTACTCCGCGATCTGGCAAACAACGGAACGCGCGTAATCTTGCTCGGCGAAGATTCCGATCTTTTGGCAAGCCTGACTTCGTCTCCGACCCTCGAAGCTGCTGGGCCTGGCTGGGTTGGAAGCGCATGGCGGCGGCTGCAAAGTCAACCGTTGATCGGCGTTGCGACCTCGACCGGTGAGACGCTTCCAACGCTCTGCTCAAGAGTAGCCCTTGAACTCAGGCTCGCGAAGTTGGTCTGGATCGGGAGCCGCGGCGTGTTGTGGTTGTCAGACAAACGACGCCAGTCGCTCGTGCATCTTGCGGGACTCGCGGCACGAGCGGAAGAAGCTGAGCGCAATGTGGGCGGAGGCGAAGGCAAAAAAATTGCATCCCTACTGCGCGAAATCGAAACGATGGTGCGCGGTGGCGTCGCGTCGGTTAGCGCCTGTATGCCCGAGGGCCTTTCAGACGAGCTGTTCACGTATGCGGGATCGGGAACATTCTATTCGCCCGAAGGTCACTTCAAAGTCAGGTCGCTTGCCCTCGACGAGTTCGACGCCGCTGAAAACTTGGTGACCAGATGCGTAGAAGAAGGCTTTCTTCTTGCGCGTTCGCAGGCGGCGGTGGAACTCACCTTGACCCATGGCT
>JASDVE010000141.1:0-5882 GCA_041891195.1 Myxococcota bacterium
TCCCGATGCTGTCTTTGATTGTGTTTTCTATTGTGTCCACCTTACTCATGGCATTGAAGAGGAGTTCGTCCCGTTGAAAACGCAACACATTGCACTGCTCGGTGGGGGACTGTTGGTTCTGTTGTTCGTGTTCGCGACGTCGTTGTATAACGATCAACGCGAAGTCGAAATGGCCGAGGCCGCGTCGCGCCCATCGTCGCCACTCGAAAGGGACTACGCCCAAACCCTTGGTCCCGCCGATGCGAAGGTGGTGCTGGTCGAATTTTTCGATCCGGCATGTGAGACGTGTCGGGTTTTCTATGGCCACGTGAAAACACTTTTGGCGGAGAACCCGGACAAGGTGCGACTGGTTCTCCGGTACGCGCCGTTTCATCACGGCGCCGATCAGATGGCACTCATGCTGGAAGCCGCGCGCAAGCAAGGCAAGTATTGGGAGGCACTCGAGGTGATGTATGAGACCCAACCCCAATGGGCCAGTCACCATCAGCCAAAACCGGAAAAAGTCTGGGCGTTCCTGGCGGCGGTTGGATTAAACCTGGACACGTTGCGACGGGACATGAAAAATCCCGATTTGATGGCGATCGTCAATCAGGACATCGCCGATGCCAAGACGCTTGGAGTCAGCAAGACGCCTCAGTTTTTCGTCAATGGAAAACCGCTCATGAGCTTCGGGTATCGGCAGCTCAAGGCAATGCTGGATGCAGAGGTCGCAGGGCAGTACTGATCGTGCGCAAGCGTGCTGCGACGATCGCCGAGAACGGCGATTGCCTCAACTCGTGAAGTCGGCCCCGTGCATCTTGGCCATTTCTTCTAGGAACCAAGCTGGAAATTGGCCAACGAAGTTATTCACGTCCCAGAAGTCACTCCACTTGATGATCTTGCCGTCTTTGAGTTCGTGCATGGTGGCGAAGCGATGTTCAACGGTTTCGCCACTCTTGAAGATCCACTTTTCGGTGTGATCCAAAAAGACGATGTCACCGTCCGCCGCGATCCGGTGGGTTGTCTGGATCTGCTCCGTGATGTGATCCCACGCGACTGACAAACGCTTTACGACATTTTCCGGACCGAGCGCACCGGAGTCCTCAGTGGGAACGTCTTCGTAGAAGACATCCGGGTGAAGACAGCTTTTGAGTGTCTCGAAGTCGAACTGACTCAGGGCAGTCCACATTTTTTCGACGGTGGCCTTGTTTTGTTCACTCGACATGTTTTGGAGTTCTCCTGAAAACAGTGGTGAGCACCGCGCCAAAAAAATGTAAGCCAGTGCTTCCGAATCGCGAACGCTAAAACGAGGGAAGAGGCAGAGCAAGACACGAGAGCGCCGTTTCGTGCTCGCGTTCGGTGCGAGCCTAGAATCGGTTCCCGTCTTGACCGAGCCAATCGCCTCGTTCAGCTCAAGCCCTTGCAAACGACGCAAATTGGACACGACGAACAAACTCGTTTTGATCATTATTTGAGTTCGGTTACCGCCACTTGCGATTTATTTTTTTTTCAGAGTGGCATCCGCGGCAAAGGCTCCGCGAGCCATGTCCTGTTGCGGAGCCTCCCTTGGAGCTTTGAAATCATTCAGGCCCCATGGTTGAGTCCCTCGTAATGCCAGACCGGCCCGCGCCGTCGCCGCATGGGTATCCGCGCCAAAGTAGACCTGTGCTGTTCCTGCATCGGGATCGAAGAGAACTGCCATCCAGGCTGCACTTGCAACCGCCAGCAACCAGACCCAGGTCGCGAGGCCGCATAGACCGCGTGGCAGTTCGCGGCTTAGAAGAGCGTGGCGAGTCCGTTCGCTGCGATGCGAGGAAGGTCGGAGGATGCGGCAAAAAAGATCGACCCACCGCAGACGGCGAAGCCGTGCGAATAGGGCGGGCAAGAGCCTGCGTGCAGGTCCGCCCCAAAACACAGTGAGTGAAACCGAGCCGGACGAATCGAACTCGACCCTTTATCGGGATGTAATGAGAAAACCGGAAAGCACGAAGAAGAGATCGCCCCGCATGGAAAAGAGCAAAAGCAGCACGACAGCGACACTACGCAGACCATTGAGGGACCGGATGTAAGGCATACGGGCGGGCATTGAACGAAGCTGGCCCCTGCAAACAAAGGGTTCGGCGGCGGACACCGAAGAGCAGTCTAGGCACTGCGCCACGACGCCTCACACGTCAGAACAAATAGTTTCGTTCGACGCTGATCAATTTCATTCGGAGCTGGGCAACTTCCGGGTCAAAGGAAAACCGTCTTGTTTAGAACAAACGAAATGTTTTTCGCGGCGACGAGCTGTTGGGTGGGGACATTTGCCGGTTAGTTGCATACCACTTGCTTGTCCCTCTGGGGGGCATCGTTACCGAAAACTCGAAAACATTTAAAACTCGAACTTTGCCGACATTAAGAATAGAATCGACGACAATCTTAGAAAACATCGATCGATTCTTGGATCGTCTGCTCGAAGTTGATCATTTAAAAGCGAACAGTAGATCGTCAACGTCAAGGGTGTCTCAATGTTGTTAGAAAGTATTTTGCTGTCCGCTCGTTCCTTTGCCGCCGCTTTGTTCATCGTTTTCGTGTCCGTGACCGCCGTCGCGACACCGGCGGTTGCGCAGACTTCCTTCGTTGCATTCGAAAGCGGGCACGTTCGTCCGATCACACTCTCGCCGAACGGCAGCAAACTTTTCGCCGTGAATACACCCGACAACACACTCGAGATCTTCGACGTGGGGGCCGGAGGGCTGACTATCGCCGCGTCGGTTCCTGTAGGAATGGTAAACGTTTAAGTCGCGGCGCGGACGGACGGCGAAGTTTGGGTCGTGAATCATCTTTCTGACAGCATCAGTATTGTCGACGTGTCAGTGGCCGTGCCGATGGTGACCCGAACGCTGCTGGTCGGCGATGAGCCCCGCGACATCGTATTCGCAGGGACCGGCGGGAATCGTGCCTTCATCACCACGGCACATCGTGGACAGCATCGAACCCATTCGTCTATTGCGGGTGTCTTCGGGGGTGGCAATCCCGCTGATCCGCGTTTTGCAACCGAGGGCATCGACCGCGCAGACGTTTGGGTCTTCGACGCGACGAGTCTCGGAACCACCATCGGCGGAACGCCCGACGACGTCCTGACCTTCTTCTCCGATACGCCGCGCGCGCTCGCGACGGACGGAACCACCGTCTACGTCGCCGCCTTCATGTCTGGCAACCAGACCACCGTGGTCAACGAGGTCCTGGTCAACGACGGCTTCGGCGCAAGTGGCGCGCCGGGCCCGAACGACAATGCGAACGGGGACCCCGCTCCCGAAGTGGGCGCGATCGTCAAACTGACGGGTGGTAACTGGCTCGATGCCAACGGCACCAATCGCAACGCCGCGATCCCCTTTGACCTTCCCGATAACGACGTCTTCGCCGTCAACGCAAACACATTGACGAAGGGCACCGTCTTCAGCTCCGTCGGCACGACCTTGTTCAACATGGCCATCAACCCCACGAGCGGCAAGATCTACGTGACCAACACCGACAGTCCGAATGAAGTGATGTTCGAGGGGCCCGGGGATCATGGCGGCAGTACGGTCCAAGGCAAGCTTTCCCTTTCGCGCGTGACAATCCTCGATCCTTCTGGGCCGAGTCAGGACGTGCAGCACCTCAACCAACACATTAACTATTCGAATCTTCATACCGATCTGGGCGCGAATCATGCCGCCATCCACGCGCAAATTCAGCACAGCCTCGCGACGCCGCTCCAGCCCACCATCTCGAGTGACGGCAATACGATCTACATCCCTGCCTTTGGCTCTAAGAAGATCGGGGTGTTCACCCGTGCCGAGCTGGAAGACCCGAGCTTCGAAGCCAACTTCGACCCAACGATCCGGAGTGCTAACTACCTCTCGACGTTTACAGGTGGACCTACCGGGCTAGCGCTCGATGAGGTCAATAACCGTCTCTACGTCATGATGCGGTTCAGTAACTTGATTGAGGTTGTGGATCTCGCGACGACGACGGTCTCGGGCGTGCACCTACTTCACAACCCCGAGCCCGCTTCGATCATCTTTGGCCGTCCTCAGTTGTATGACGCCACGAGCACCTCCGGCAACGGTGAAGCAAGTTGTTCGAGCTGCCACATTTTTGGCGATCTCGACGGCTTGGCCTGGAACCTCGGAGACCCCGATGAGCTGACTTCGACCAACAATCAGCCGCAGCCTGACCCGCTCTTGCAATTAGCCCAACCCACCGAAGACTTTCATCCGATGAAGGGGCCGATGACGACCCAGACGCTGAAGGGGATGTCGACGCACGGTGCCATGCATTGGAGAGGTGACCGCGCGGACGGGTTCTTGAACACGGATCTTTGTACACAGCCGGGTTATGCGCAGGTAAACAGTACCAACGCTCCATGCGATGAAGCAGACGCATTCAATAATTTCATCGTCGCCTTTGAAGGACTCTTAGGCAAGGAAGGCACGATCAGCACGTTTGAGATGTCTCTGTTCACGAACTTCATGCTGCAGGTTCAGTTGCCTCCGAATCCAGTGCGGAACCTCGACAACAGTCTCACCACCGCGCAGCAGGCCGGATCAGATAAATGGTTCTCCTGCGGTCCCGGGACGACGGAATGTGCACCGCTCGACGAAAATGCCACAGACACCGTGGAGGACTGCGACGGTTGCCACAGCCTCGACCCCCTCAACGGCTTCTTTGGCACCGGGGGCGAAGAGAGCTTTGAGGGGGAGACGCAGCACATGAAGGTACCCCACTTGCGCAATGTCTACACCAAGGTGGGCATGTTCTCAGCGTCTGGCAACCAAGTTCGGGGCACCGGTGTGCTGCACGACGGTTCCGTTGCGAATACCGATGACTTCTTGGGAGCAACTGTTTTTGGGCTCACCCCTCAGGAACAGCAAAACTTGGAACAGTTCGTCCTCGCGTTCCCGACCGATCTAGCCCCGATCGTCGGGCAGCAAGTCACGATCAGTCCCACGAACTTTTCGAATGTCGACGTCAACAACCGCATTCTTCTCATCAACAGTCGAGGAACCGCAAACTTTGAATCGAGCGTCCTCGGGGGTGCCGTGAAGGAATGCGATGTGATCATAAAGACGGTCGAAGCCGGCGTGGAAAAGGGCTATGTGCGCCTGGCCAATGGTTTTTACGTGCCTGACACCAACGATCCCAACGTAACGGAGATCAGCATTCGCGCGAAGGCGAATCCACTCGGAAGCGGCTTGACGATCACCTACACCGCAGTACCGCCGGGCTCCGGCGTCCGCATGGGAATCGATCGCGACGAAGACGACCTGCGTAACGGTGTCGAGACGAACACCGGAATCTTCATCGGGGTCAACGACACTGGGACCAACCCGGCCAAGGCCGATTCGGATGGAGACAGCTTCGACGACGGCGTCGAAGTCACCGCGGGGACGGACCCAACGAATGCAAGTAGCTTTCCCGGTAGCGCGGTTTGCGGTGATGGCGTAGCCGAGGCCCCCGAAGAGTGCGACGACGGAAACACGACGAGTGGCGATGGTTGCTCGAATGTCTGCGTGGTCGAACTTTGCAGCGACACGATCGTTCAGGCGGGGATCGGCGAGCAGTGCGACGATGGCAACCTTACGAACAACGATGGCTGCTCGAGCAGCTGCCAGAACGAGATCTGCGGCGACTCGATCCAACAGACGAGTGAGCAGTGCGACGATGGCAATGTCGTGATTGGCGATGGTTGCTCGGATGTCTGCGTGGTCGAATTCTGCAGCGACGGCACCGTCCAGGCGGGCATCGGCGAGCAGTGCGACGACGGCAACCTGGTGAGCAGTGACGGGTGTTCTGCGGCGTGCTTGCTCGAGTTCTGCGGTGACTCGGTGATCCAGTCAGGCGAACAATGCGACGATGGGAATGCCATCGCGGGGGATGGC
>JASDVE010000142.1:0-8958 GCA_041891195.1 Myxococcota bacterium
GCGAGAGGGTCGTCGACCTTCGGCTCTTGCGGACGCGTCTTTTCGAAGTAACGCGCGAGCACCTTCTGCACAATCGGCGCAGCGACAGTTCCGCCGCCTGCTCCGGCGTGCTGAACCAAAGCGACCACAACGATCTCCGGAGCTCCGGCGGGGGCAAACGCTGCAAACAGCGCATGGTCGCGGTAGCGAACAGGCACCTCTTCGGGCTCCATGTCTTTTATGAGGTCAAGACTGACGACTTGGGTGGTTCCGCTCTTGCCCGCGACGGTAATACCGGGAACACGCGCACGACCCCCAGTACCATTTTCGCCCTGCACAACCTCAATCAACCCGTCGGTCACAACCTGAAGAATTTCGCGAGACACGGGAACCCGTGAAATTTCTTGGGGCGTTTCGATCGAAATGACTTGGCGATCCCAAGTTTCATAACGCCTCACCAGCTGCGGCCGCAGCACCCGACCGCCGTTGGCGATCGCCGAATAGGCAACCGCCAATTGAATCGGCGTCGTGAGGTTGTATCCCTGTCCGATCGCTGCGGATACCGTCTCTCCCTTGATCCAGTCTTCCTTCTTCGCCTTCTTCTTCCATGCACGAGTTGGAATCAGACCGGACCTTTCTCCAGAGAGCCCGATCCCCGTCGCTCTCCCCAAGCCGAATCCGAACGCATATCGAGCGATACGTTCGATTCCGAGCCGCACACCTAGGTCATAGAAGTAAACGTCGCAGGACCCTTTGAGCGCCTCGGCCATGTTCACGTCGCCGTGTCCGCCGCGTTTCCAACATCGATAGACCCGACGGCCCAATCGGTAGTGCCCCGGACAGTAGATCTGCTCTTGACTGTCAATTACTTTTTCGGCGAGGCCCGCCGCGGCGACCACAGCTTTATAGGTTGAACCCGGGGAGTACTCGCCCGAGACAGCGCGGTTGCTCAATGGCTTCCATGGGTCAGAAATTAGCTGGTCCCATGTTGCGGAATCGATGCCGCCCGCGAAGGAGTTCGGGTTGTAACTCGGGAGCGAAACCAAAGCGAGGACTTCCCCGTTATTCGGGTCCATGGCGATGAGCGAACCCATGTGGTCGGGCACTTCGGGGTCGAGGGATCGATAGGCTTGTTCGGCGACACGCTGCAGATCGGCATCGAGATTGAGCACAACCCGCCCACCCGGAGCGGGTTTGATCTCTTCGAGGAGTTCGATTTCGCGCCCCGCGACGTCGACCACCATGTTGCGACCGCCTGCGCGCCCGCGTAGATGCGCTTCGAGTTTGGCCTCGAGACCGAACTGGCCCACCACTTCGCCCGAGACGTAATCGCTGAACTCAGGAAGCGCGAGCTGTCGGGTTCCAACTTGGCCAATTGTGCCCAAAAGATGTGCAGCCATCGCTTCTTCGGCATAAAGCCTGCGCGGACCGATCGTGGTCACCACGCCGGGCAGCGCGTAACGGTGGGACTCGACCTGGGCGAACCGTTCGTACTCGAGGTCGCCGCGCAAAAGCACCGGCTGAAAACGTTTGCGTCCGCGAGGTGCGCCGACCTTGGTGCTGAGTTCGCTTGCAGGCTCGGCAAGGATCTGCCCAAGCGCTCGAAAGGTCGTGTCGCCATCGTGAATCTCGTTCGGGATCACTTCGACACGATACGCCGGGCGGGTCGTCGCGAGCACTCGACCTTCGCGGTCAACAATGTCGCCCCGCGGTGCTTCGAGCCGTACGGTGCGTACAAAGTTTTGTTCGGAGCGACTTCGAAGGTCTGCACCTTCAACGATCTGCAGTTGAAACAACCGACCGATGAAGATCAGAAAGGCAACGATCACCAGGAAGGCAATAATACCAATGCGACCCTCAACACCGTGATGACCACCAGGCGAAAGTTTGCCGTCGTTGAAGCCGCTATTCATGATCGCGCCCTACTTGCGTCGATCTGCAACCCGGGTCGGCTCGCTTCTCCGTCGGCCCATTCTGACAACCGACTCACTAAACTCGAAATCACCGGGGCGGCAATTGCCGTGACCACGGCGTGTGGGAACACACCCCCGATTCCTGTCCAAGCCGCTTTTTGACCCGGGCCTTCGACGATCGACATCAGCCCGAGCAATCCCATCGTGTATGCAACGGTGAGCCCACCGGCGAACAATGCGAGAGCTAGCCCGCTGCGCAGATCCATTTGGCTACGCCCAACCGTCGTCATCGCGTAAGCGACTACACGCAATAAAGCGTGAGCACCAAAGAGTGAGCTCGAAAGAAAGTCCGCCGCGAAACCAAGTGCAGAAGCGACGATCAATCCGCGCGTCGTTTCCTGCCATTGCAACCCAATTGCGATCACGACCAAGAGACCAAGATCAGGACACAATTCTCGGGGAAGAATTTTCGCGAGCCCACCTTGTACGCCGAGTGCGATCAAGCCGAGCGCAAAAATGACAAGCACCCGCTTCATGAATTCACCGCTCGAAAAGGCGGGCGCTTCATGACGCGGGCTTCAAGTTTTCGGAGTCGAAAGCCACGTCGCCCGTCACGGGTTTCGGTGCCACTTTGTCTGAACTCGAGTCGTCATCGTCTTCGTCGGCGTTGCCATACAAGAGTTTCATCGTGGGGCCTTGATGGAACATCACGAAGACTTGTTCGAGTCGTTCGAAGTCAACTGCCGGCGCCAGAGTCGCGGCCTGGATCAAGTCGCTTCCGCGATCGCGAACCATTTGCACTTCCCCGATGCGAAGGCCCTTGGGATAGACCGCGTCGAGTCCAGAAGTCAGAACAATGTCCCCGGCCTGAACGTCTCCGTCGCGCGCAACAAATTCGAACTCGAGCGCACCGGAACCATTGCCACGAACAACTCCACGGGTTCGGCTTCGCTGCACCACGCCGTCGACCGCACTTTGGCGATCGACCAACAACATGGCTTTTGCCGCATGCCCCGACGCGGCAGTAACGAGTCCAGCCACACCGCTGTTGGTAATGATGGGGTTGCCTGCGCTCACGCCGTGAGCTCCTCCGCGATCGAGGACGACCGAGCGAAACCAAAGAGAGATGTCGAGCCCGACAACCTGCGCGGGCAGCATTGGAACTTCGAAGTCGTCGCGCATCGCGGCAATGCGTTGCAAGTGACCGCTCGCAACCAACGCCTCGCGGTACTGCAGATTGACTTCTTCAAGATCGGCGACGCGCTCGACGAGGCGTTCGTTCTCTTCACCAACTGCAATCAAGTTGATATAGCGATTCCATACATCGCTCACCGCGGTGGCGGGCACTGAAACCAACTGCTGAACCGGCGCCACAACTTCGAGCACGAGTTCTTGCCACCAGGGCAATTGCTCACCTGGCGCGCGCTCTTCGCGCGAGTCGCCAATCATCGCGACCGCCGCCAGCATGAGCAGGCAGACGAACGCAATTGGTGCTGAAAATCGCTTCAGGAACTCGAACATGGCCCCTCGCAGCGACCGGCGATCACGCAAAAAACCCTGGTTTCACAGGCAGCTACAGAGAACTGCCGTACGAAATCCCGGTCTAGGCGCGTATCGTAACATCCTTGAGCAAACCCAGTTCTTCGAGGCAACGGCCCGTCCCCATAGCAACGGCCGTCAGCGGATCCTCGGCCAGCATCACGGGCAACCCCGTGACCTCGCGCAAGAGGACGTCGAGGTTTGACAACATCGACCCACCACCAACGAGCACGATTCCCTTGTCAACGATATCTGCAGAGAGTTCCGGGGGGGTTTTCTCAAGCGCCATCTTCACCGATTCAACGATCGCGTTGATGGGCTCGGCAAGTGCTTCGCGAATTTCTTCAGACTTGATCTCTAGGGTCTTCGGAATACCCTGAACAAGATCGCGTCCCTTCACTTCCATCGAAAGTATTTCGTCGACCGGGTAAGCGGTGCCGATCGTTATCTTGATCTGCTCGGCCGTACGTTCACCGATCAACAAGTTGTACTTACGCTTGACGAAGTTGATAATGGCTTCGTCCATCTTGTCGCCGCCGACACGCGTCGAGTTGGAATAGACCACACCCGAAAGCGAAATGACTGCAACCTCAGTCGTCCCCCCGCCGATGTCGATAATCATATTTCCCGAAGGTTCGGTGATGGGCAGACCGGCACCGATCGCGGCAGCCATGGGCTCTTCGATCAAGTAAACCTCGCGAGCACCGGCGAGCATCGCGCTGTCTTTTACTGCGCGCTTTTCAACTTCGGTGATGCCCGACGGAACGGCGATAACAATTCGCGGTCTGACCAATCGCTTGCGATCATGGACGCGGGTAATGAAGTAACGAAGCATGGCTTCGGTGATTTCGAAGTCGGCGATCACGCCGTCCTTCATGGGACGAATGGCAACGATGTTGCCGGGCGTGCGGCCCAACATTTCTTTTGCGCGGATTCCTACAGCTCGGACTTTTTCAGGACCACGCCCGTCTTTGCAAATGGCCACGACGCTCGGTTCGGAAACAACGATCCCTCGACCCTTCACCGAGACCAACGTGTTCGCAGTACCGAGGTCAATAGCCAGATCACTTGAAAAGAAACCCAAGATCCTGTCTAGAATCATTTTGCTTGCCCCTGTGCGCTTGGCCTTGTTCGTTTTTGCCCGAACGTCTCGACTACACTGTCTGACGTTCTTGTTTGGCGGGTCGTTCTCGTTTTGTCGTCGTGGTTCATTTTCGGTGCTGACGAAACTTGATTCGAAGCGCCGGTCGATCTTTTAACCGTCTTTCAAGCTTGTTGTAGATCCTGGTTCTGGAATTAACATTGCTGGGTCCACCGGGCACCCACTTGCTTCGGACTTGGAGCCCAAAGCCATTCGCACCGCTCGTACCTAAGTGCTCGAATTCACGGATGTTTGGTTGGCGCCCTCAAGAGGTCACGATACCAATCGCCCCCTTCGATCACAAGCGAAGAAGCACCTCTTACGCCGCTTCATTCGTAATCTGGGTCGGCGAAGGCCTACACGTTTTGCGCACGACTAGCCGAAGTACGAAGAAAGGCTTGGCTTGCTCCGGGTAAAACTCGTAACTACTGTCCGCGCCTTAACGGATGTTGTTCTCATTTATTTGGGGCCGGTCATCGGCCCCGTCGTTCATCGTACGCGATCTAAAAGGAGATCCTGTGCTCGATAAGTTTCGCAAGAGCTCAAGATGGCTTACCGCAATCTTCATTTTTGCCATCGGAATCGTTTTCGTTTTTTTCCTCGGTCTCGACGGACAAGTTCCCGGCGGTGGCTCAGGGCCGGGTGCGTCGGATGACACGGTCGCATCACTCGACGACGAACTCATTCGCGTTTCGGACTTTCGTAGGGTGCGGGAACAACAACAACAACGCATGCAGACCGCCCTCGGTGCACAGTTCGACCCGGACGCGCTGGCTTCCTTCCTCGACTCTCAGACCCTTCAGTCCTTGGTCAATTCTCTCGTGCTCGCCCAGTCCGCCAAGGAAGTGGGGCTGGTCGTCAGTGCCGAAGAGGTCAAGGACCTCCTGCGAAACAACCCCAACCTTCGCGACGAAGACGGGCGTTTCGACCAAGCAACCTTCGATTCAAACGTGAGATACACGTATGGCAGCCAGGCGAATTACCTCAGCACCATGCAACGCGACCTTTTGCAGCAGAAAATGTTCGAATTGCTCATGACCCAGAGTCGCGTGAGCGGTGAGGAAGCACTGCGGTCAGCGCAATACAAGGCCGAAGAGGTCCAGATCGCGTATGTCGCGCTGGATGCGGGAAACCTTCCCGAAAACAAGCGACCTAGCGACGAAGACGTCAAGGCCTACTTCGAAGCCAATCGAAAAACCCTGCAGGCCGCATACGACATTGAATCCAGTCGTTTCGATTCCCCTGAACAGGTCTCGCTGCGCCACATCCTTTTCAAAGCAACTGACGGTGACGCCACCGCCAATCGCACTCGGGCCGACGAAGCACTGGCACGGCTCCAGGCAGGTGAAGACTTCGCCGCCCTCGCCGAAGAACTTTCGGACGACACGAGTTCCAGCGAGAATGGCGGCGATCTTGGGGCGATCGGACGCGGTGACGTTGCACCGGCAATTGAAGCTGCCGCCTTTGACCTCCCGGCCGGAACCAACAGCGAAATCATTGAAGGTCCCGACGGTCTGCACATCGTTCTGGTCGACTCGAAGGTCAAAGCGAGCAAGCAGGTTTTCGACGAAGCGGGCCTCATCCTTGCAGCTGAAGGAGCCAGCGCAGAAGCTGCAACGAAGCTTGCAAGCGACCTTTCCACTTCGGTTGCCGGAGGACAGTCTCTCGAAGACGCCGCGCGCGCTGCCGACCTGACGCTCGAACGCACAAGCTTCTTTACACGACGACGTGATAGCTTCGTTCCGGGCTTGACGCTGCCCTCTCCCGAGGTCATCGCGACAGCCTTTACGTTGACCGCAGATGCCCCGAGTTCATCGACCGTGTTCGACGTTGGAATGCAAAAGGTTTTGATCCAGCTGCTCGAACGCCAAGAGCCCGACCCCAGCACCCTCGACGCTGCGGTCGCTTCGGCACGGCAGAGCCTCGACGCGCAGCGACAAAACGAGATCCTCGAAGCCTGGATCAACGATCGCCGGACAGAGTTCGAGAGTCAGGGACGCTTGCATGTCAATGCTGCAGTGTTGGTGGGAAGCTAAGGAGCGTTGACCCCCGGCTTACGCCGGACCTTTGGACTTCTCTTTCCGCTCAGCCGCTGCGTTGCGCAGCTGCGAAAATTTTTCGTTCGGAATTGTGATGAGCAGGCCCGTGGCTTCGGCGACAAGGATGTCGCCGGCCATGAGTTCGGCCGATGTCATGATCTTTCGACCCTTAAAATCGTCCATGCGCGCCGAGATGCGCAGCGGCATTTCAAGGGGCGTAGGGCTGCGATACGAAACTTTGATCCAACCCGTCATGCCCGGTTGACCCGAGAAGATCGTCGCCATGCCGAGGGCTTCGTCGAAGAGCGCCGCAACGAAGCCACCGTGGACACAACCCGGTGCACCTTGATACGCCGCTCCAAAAAAAACGTCTCCAGTGACGGTCTTCTCGTCGTGATTGACCACCAGTTCAGCAGGTGGAGCGAGCGGGTTCGCCATGCCGACCACCGGACTGCGGTCACGAAAGACTTCCATGCCGGCAGCGAGCGACATTTCTGCAACACCCGGCGGGTTCTCCATCACCGGCTGTACCGCGAAACGACGAGCACTTTCGCGCACCTGTTCGGCGATCGAAAGCAGCTCTTCTTCGGGCGCGTCTGTGGCGGCCAAGTTGTGCATCAGCTCACGCACGGCGTCGGCGAGTTCGCGCTTCGCCGGCCAAGTGCCTGGCGCCTCGGCGTACTTTTCTCGCGCAAGCCGAATTTGTGCGAGCAGAGAATCAGATTCGCTCACGACATGAAACCCACGGCCTAAACGAACGTGTCTGAACGTTGGTGGATCAGTTGCATGAATTCGGAGCGAGTCTTCGAGTCTGAGTTAAACGCACCTCGCATCGAACTCGTGATCGCCGAAGAGTTCTGTTTTTCGACACCGCGCATCACCATGCAGAGATGCTTGGCTTCGACCACGACCGCAACACCCTTGGGCTTCAGGACTTCTTCAATAATGCCCGCGACCTGCATTGTGAAGCGCTCTTGAACCTGAAGCCTGCGCGCGAACATCTCAACGAGACGCGGGATCTTTGAGAGTCCGACCACCTTGCCATTTGGGATGTAACCCACGTGTGCGCGTCCAAAGAACGGAACCATGTGGTGCTCGCAAAGACTGTAAAAGTCGATGTCCTTCACTACGACCATCTCGTCATAGTCGACATCAAACAAAGCGTTGTTCAGCGTTTCGGCAGGGTCTTGCTGATAGCCCTTCGTAAAGAAACGCATGGCAGCCGACACCCGGGCAGGCGTACGCGACAATCCATCGCGCTCTGGATCTTCGCCGAGTGCGGTCAGAATTTCAGTGATCGATTTTTCAATCGGGTCGCTCATCTGGGGTCTCCATATTCAAAAAAATTGCGCGGGGTTTCGGTGAGACGAACCCGGACGAGCCGGACCGAACCCTCACGCGCGAGGGCGGGCGCGAGATTTTGGTAAACAATTTGAGCGAAGTTTTCTGTTGTTGGAACGAGCGAATCAAAGGCTTCGCATTCATTCAAGAGCCGATGCGAATAGCGCTCGGCGATCGATTCGTCAAAAATTTCGTCGAGACGATCAATCGATAAAATCTGGCCCGTTTTTAAATCCACCGGCCCGGCGATCGTCACTTCAAACGCGTAGTTATGGCCATGGCCATTTTCGTTCGAACACTTGCCGAAAATTTCGGTGTTCTCGGCGTCAGAAAGACGCGGGTTCGCGAGCACGTGTGCGGCTGGGAGTTTGTATCGGCGAGTCACTTCAAGTATCACGACCTAGCCCACCACGTCGACGTAGAAGTCGGCGTCTTGAAAAAGCCGCAGCCGGTCGAACATGCCGTCGGGAAGTGCCGCCACGAGAACTTCGTGGATAACCGACGCAAGGTTTTCCGGCGTCGGCGGCGCTTCCTTGAAAAACTCGGTGTCGCGGTTCAAGTCTTTGTGGTCGAAGCGAGACATCACCTCGCGTTCGAGAATGGCCTTGAGGTCGACGAGGTTCATCACCATGCCGGTCCGCGGATCTGGGTCGCCTTTGACGGTGACTTCGAGGCGGTAGTTGTGGCCGTGTTGGTGGGCGGCAAGTCCAAACAGCTCGGCGTTTTCGGCGTCGGTTAGGCCGCCGTTTTGGTAACGCAGAGATGCGGAGAATTCTATCGCTCTTGTGACGCGGACCACGGGGTGTGTCCTCTTCATTGTTCGGGGAAAACGGCGTCACGGTAGCGTACCGGGGGTCGTCAAATCGTCATGCCGCGACTGGGCGAGAGAGGGGCTGCCCGATCGTCTGACGCGTTCAATGAGTCAAATAATGGCAAGCGGGAAGGAGAGTGCCGTCGAAATTCTTTGCTGGAGGAGGTGAATTCCAGGGCGGGGTCGCGGCGTAGC
>JASDVE010000142.1:8968-24830 GCA_041891195.1 Myxococcota bacterium
GCGTAGCGCGTCTAGCGAGTCATGCAGGACCCTCGCAATTCGGGTGCAAATCCCCAAAACATCCAGCTTAAAGACGTGACACGAGGAAAACCGGAGCGCAGCGGAGGCGCTCAAGCATTCAGAACGACCGCATCAAACCGCGGACGATGCCTCGGATGGTGACTTGTTCGGCGTTGACTTCGATGGGGTCCATCGTGTGGTTGGCGGGAACCAGTTTGACTTGGCTGCCGTTTTGGTAGAAGCGCTTTAGAGTGGCGTCGGAGCCGTCTATGAGGGCGACGACGGTTTGGCCGTTGCGCGCCTGATCTCGTTTTTCGATGACCACGAGATCACCGTTGCAGATCTGGTCCTCGATCATGGAGTCGCCGCGAACACGGAGGACGAAGCACTCGCCTGGGCGGCCAGCCATGTCGGCCGGGACGGCGACCCGCTCATGAACTTCGATGGCTTCGATCGGGGCACCCGCGGCAACCGTGCCGACGAGGGGGAGCGTGGTCAGGCCCGGTTCATCTTCTTCTTGCGGAACGGGTTCCAGGGAGCGCGACCGGTTCCAGGCTTTGCGGAGCAGGCCTTTTTCGACGAGGTGCTGGACGTGGCGATGGACGGTGGCCACGGAGGACAGACCGAACTGGGTCGCGATCTCTTCGAGACTGGGGGAGTAACCCTGCTCTTCGACAAAAGCCGAAATGAAGTCAAAGATCTCTCGCTGTCGCCGAGTGAGTGCCATTGTGTACGCCACCTTCGTGTTAGTTTCGGCTCAGGTTTGACGAAGATGTAGCGAAAGTCAAGGGTCGACTAGAAGAAGTTGAGGAAGTACGCGCGCTCGAGGCGCAACTTGCGAGTTTCATCGCGGACGACGAGCGGTAGAAACGACGAAGTTCACGCGACAACCCAGCGGCGTGCCCCCAAGGTTCGAACCGCTGGACAACACCGCGGCAGTAGCGATGATGCGGCTCCGAGGGATCTCGTACCGGCCTTTGTGGTGCCGATTCACCCAATCGCAGGTTCGACCTGCTTCGGAGCGAAAAAAACGCAAGTATCTGAAATCGTGAGAGAAATAAACCATTCGGTCCACTACCGACGAAAACGAGAGGACGAGTTGCGAGGCTGGCCAATCGTTTGCGGCGTGCCAGACCAGATGAATCATTTCTTCTACTAATGCGAACGAGTTCGCCTGATTGTCAGGGTCGAGATACACGCCGAGCTTGCGTTCGACCCCTTCTTCGATCGCGAGAACGCCAGCGCACAAAAATGTTGAGGAAGAAGTGAGAGCGAGAGATCAGGCGAGACTAAATAGTCGTGACCGTCTACGTCGAGCCCCATGCCATAGCGTTCGCAGATAAAGCGACCGACCCGGGTGATCGCGCGGGCAGGATCATGGTTTTTGGCCGCTAAGTGTTTGATCTTTCGAGGCTTCCATAGGGCCTGGCCCCGTGAGCGTACGTCCCGCTCTCTTCGAACCCACGGTAAATTTGGGGTGGCGGCTGAAGGGGCGAAGCGACGGTTCGGCCCCAAAATCTCGACATCTCAAAAATTCTTCGAGACATCGACTTGACGCTGCCCTGTGAGGGCATACGTTGGCGCGCGAATTGGCAGTCGAGTGGTTCGACTGCCAAAGACCCAGTCCGCCATCAATTCGAGCCAGGCCACCCGGTCCGGCGCTGAATCGGCGAGGGGCATCACAAGCACGAACCCTCCGTGGCGGGCACCTCAAGATCATCCCCAGTCCCACTCTTCATGTTACCCAGGTTGGTGATGTGGACGGGACTTTAGAATGAGAGAAGGAATTCGGACTCATGAAGATTCGTCCACTCCAAGATCGCATTCTCGTCAAGCGCATCGACGAGGAAGAAAAGACGAAAGGCGGGATCATCATTCCCGACAGCGCCAAAGAAAAGCCTCAGGAAGGTAAGGTCGTTGCAGTAGGCAACGGTCGCATCGCCGAAGACGGCACGGTACGACCCTTGGACGTAAAGAAGGGTGACGTGGTTCTGTTCGGCAAATACGGCGGCACGGAAGTCACCGTCGACGGTGGAGAACACCTGATCATCCGCGAAGACGACATCCTCGGAATCATGGAATAACTCGTCGATTTCCCGACGACCTTTTTTTGGAACCCGTCGGAAAAAACGACTAGTAGGAGCAAATTGAATCATGCCTAAAGAAGTCAAGTACGATCAAGATGCACGCACCAAGCTGCTCGCTGGAGTAGATGGTCTTGCAAACGCAGTAAAGGTGACCCTCGGCCCGCAAGGTCGAAACGTCATCATCGAGAAGAGCTTCGGTTCGCCGACAGTCACGAAGGACGGTGTGACGGTCGCCAAGGAAATCGAGTTCGAAGACAGGTTCGAAAACATGGGCGCCCAGATGGTGAAGGAAGTTGCCAGCAAGACGTCCGACGTCGCTGGTGACGGAACCACGACGGCAACCGTGCTCGCCCAGGCGATCTATCGTGAAGGTGCGAAGCTCGTTGTCGCGGGCATGAACCCGATGGAGCTCAAGCGCGGCATCGACCTTGCGGTTGGCGCCATTTCGAAGTCGTTGAGCAAGCTCAGCAAGCCCACCCGCGACACCTCAGAAATTGCACAGGTGGGCACCATCTCGGCAAACAATGACGAGACCATTGGCGCCATCATCGCGGAAGCGATGAACAAGGTTGGCCGAGAAGGCGTAATCACGGTTGAAGAAGGCAAGAGCCTTGAGACCGAACTCGACGTCGTCGAGGGAATGCAGTTCGATCGCGGTTACCTCTCGCCCTACTTCGTGACGGACCCGGAAGCGATGGAAGTCGCCCTCGAAGAGCCACTGATCCTCCTTCACGAGAAGAAGATCTCGAACATGAAGGATCTCCTCCCGCTGCTTGAGCAGGTTGCCCGCCAGGGTCGCCCGCTTCTGATCGTGGCCGAGGACATCGACGGCGAGGCTTTGGCCACGCTCGTGGTGAACAAGATCCGTGGCACGCTGAACGTCGCCGCCGTTAAGGCGCCCGGCTTCGGTGACCGCCGCAAGGCGATGCTCCAGGACATGGCGATCCTCACGGGTGGCCAGGTCATTGCTGAAGAACTCGGCCTCAAGCTCGAGAACGTGACGGTCAAGGACCTCGGCAAGGCAAAGAGCATCGTGATCGACAAGGACACCACCACCGTAATTGACGGCGCTGGTGCCAAGAAGGACATCGAGGGTCGCTGCCAAGAAATTCGAGCCCAGGTCGAAGAGACCAGCTCGGACTACGACCGCGAAAAGCTCAGCGAACGACTCGCCAAGCTCGTCGGCGGTGTTGCCGTTGTGAAGGTCGGTGCAGCCACCGAGTCCGAAATGAAGGAAAAGAAGGCCCGCGTCGAAGACGCACTGCACGCAACCCGCGCCGCCGTTGAAGAAGGCATTGTGCCTGGCGGTGGTGTGGCGTTGATCCGCGCGCAGACTGCCCTCGACAAGCTCGACGTCGAAGGTGAGCAGAAGGCTGGCGTGAGCATCGTGCGCAAGGCCATCGAGGCTCCGCTGCGATACATCGCCGAGAACGCGGGGGTCGAAGGTTCGATCGTTGTAGACAAGGTGAAGGGGTTGAAGGGCGCCAATGGCTTCAACGCACGCACCGAGGTTTACGAGGACCTCATCAAGGCCGGCGTCATCGACCCGACCAAGGTGGTACGCACGTCGTTGCAGAACGCAGCCAGTGTCTCTGGCCTGCTTCTCACCACGGAAGCCATGATCGCCGACACGCCCGAAGAGGGCGGAGGCGGCGGTGGCATGCCCGGCGGGATGCCCGGCGGCATGGGCGGAATGCCCGGCATGATGTAAGTCCGTTGCTCGTTCCGTTCTAAACGGAACTTGTGGCAAGTTTTGCGGCCTCGAAGCTTTCGCTTCGGGGCCGCTTTCTTTTGGGGCAGGCTTGCGAGGCCAAAGCTTTCAAAACATCACTGCTGCCTTGATTCGCTTGGTTTGCGAAATTACGAAGTCGCCACCGCGCGCACCCTCAGTGAGGCCATTCATGATTACGGGCCCATGTCACCCGGGTTGATCTTTGTCGACATGAGCCTCGGGCGACCTCAAGGGATTGACCTCATCCCCTCCCTTCGCAATGTAGTTGGCATCGAAGAGATCCCCGTCATTTTGGTGGATGAACCGCGAAACGTGAGTCGTCGCGGTGCAGCACAACGTGGGGGAGCCATCGACTACCTCACCTATCCGATCGACGTCCCGCGCATTGCAAGCCAAATCGAAAAACGATCAAGCAGCCGAAGGGATGGCAATTCAAGCGCTACGAGCAGCAATTGACAGTGCATGGTCAAGGGTCGAGCCGAGTACCACCGCGCTTAACCGCCACTCTTCTCGGCAGCCCGTTCGGCAGCCCGTACCACATCGCGCAACGCAATCTTGTGCTTGCGCGCGGCTCGCTTGCAATCGTCGTATTCCGCAGAATAGTCGAGCCGACCGTCGGGAGTCTCCGTGACCTTCACAGAGATACGGCCGTAGTCCGTCGCAACCTTGCGGCTGGTCCGCGGCAGAACCACTCGCTCCCAATCGGTTGTTCGCACCCCCAGGGTTGTCGACTCGCTCATCAACACTTGAGACAAGCGGACCCGTTGGTCAGGGCGTGCGAGGACCCGCACCAGGAAGCCAGGGCGGTTCTTTTTCATCTGGATGTTTTGCAAAGAAACGTCGAGGGCACCCTCGTCGAACAAACGCTCCATCAGGTAGTCGAAGTGTTCGGGGTTGAAGTCATCAAGATTGCATTCGAGGCAGCTAATCCGATCTGACGACGTTTGCCCCGTGGAACCCAGCACCGCGCGCAAAATGTTGGGCATCACGCCTGCGCGGTCGTTGCCTGCGCCATGGCCGATCTTGTCGATCGTCATCGCGGGAAGCGGCGAAAATTCGTCGACGATGTTGCGAAGGATCGCCGCGCCAGTCGGCGTCACAGTTTCCCAGGGGACGTGGGCCGGGACCGTGGGCATCCCCCGTAGAAGTTCCATCGTGGCAGGCGCCGGGAGCGGGAGAAGTCCGTGTTCGGTTTGCACCGAGCCGTGTCCGAGTGCAACCGGCGACGATGTCACGCGTTCCACCCCGAGCAGGTGTAGGCCAATCGCCGCCCCCGTGACGTCGATGATCGCGTCGATGGCGCCCACTTCATGAAAGTGGACATCGTCTGCGGCGACACCGTGAACCTTGCCTTCTGCAACGGCGAGCCCTTCAAAGATCGCAAGCGCGCGCTCTCGAACGGCTGCCGCCAGCTTCGCCTTTTCGACGATCGCGCGTACCTGTTTGTAGCTTTTACCGTGACTGTGCTGGGCGTGGGGGTGCGCGTGGGGATGCACTTGGGGATGAACGTGGGGATGAACGTGGGTGTGATCATCGTGCGTATGCGGGTGGTGGTCAGTGTGCGCGCTACTCGCGGCCTTCTTCTTTTTCGCAGGTGCCTTTTTCGACGCTCGCTTTGCGCCGGGCATCAACACGTCCACATACTTCGCCGCAATCGCACCACGCGAGACTTTCGACACCTTCAGTTTGTAGTCGACGCCAAGGCCCGCAAGTTCTGCGTCGAGTTCTTTGCGTGAAAGCCCGAGGTCGAGCAGCGCGCCGAGAAACATGTTCCCCGAAATACCGGAGAAACAATCAAGATGAAGAACCCGCCCAGCCGCGATCGTTCTAGGGGCGGACGTTCGTCTTGCCTTGCGCGGAGACTTTGGCTTTGCGGTCACGAATGCAGTCTTAGAGCCGGTTGATGAGCGTCGCGACATACGCGGCGCCATACCCGTTGTCGATATTGACCACCGTCACATTGGACGCGCAACTGGTCAACATGCCGAGCAACGCAGTGACACCTCCGAGCGAGGCGCCGTACCCCACGCTCGTCGGCACGGCGATGACGGGCTTGTCGACGAGCCCTCCCACGACGGACGGCAGCGCGCCTTCCATTCCGGCGATGACAATCAAGACCCGCGCGTTCTGCAAAACATCGTGGGACGCAAGCAAGCGATGAATGCCCGCAACACCCACGTCGATCAGCATCTCGACCTTATTGCCGAAGCGGCGAGCAACCGCCGATGCTTCAGCGGCGACGGGCAGGTCACTCGTCCCTGCGCACACGATCGTAATCGTGCCCTTTCCAATCACAGGGACTTCGGCAGGGCCGAACCAGAGCGTGCGTGCGACTTCGTCGTACTCGCCAGCTGGAAACGCCTGTAAAACATCTTGTGCTGCGGACGCTTCGACCCTTGTTACGAGCACGCTTTGTTCAGCGTCGCGAAGCGCTGTGACGACTTCGACGATTTGTCCCGGCGTCTTGCCCGGTCCGTACACAACTTCGGGGATCCCCATCCGCAACGAACGCTGGGTATCGACCCGAGCGCTCGGCGTGTCTATAAACGGCAGGCTCGACAGCGACTTCATCGCGCCGTCAATGTCGACGTCGCCGTCTTTCACTTTTTCGAGAAGTTTCCTGATCCGATCGCGTTCCATCTCACACCCTTCGCTGAAGGGGGTGCACGGTATCAAATACAGATAGCGGCTGCCGTTGCGGCCCCGGGAGATTGGGCCTAGCTATCGCGCGGAGTTCAGGCCGTCTCACGGTCCGGGATCATCACAACCAGTCCGCCGAGAATGCCGTCGCCATCGAGCAACTCGCTTTCGATCCAGACTTGGCCCGCACCAGGACGGGTCGCCGCCAATGCTTCTAGTTGCGGAATCGCGCCGTGGACCGAAAGCATGGGGATCGAAGGCAAGAGCCGTGCACCGAGGGTGTCGGCGATCGCGGACGCAACGTGGGACGCAAGAACATTGCCCAATTCCATCAACGCACTCTCGATCGTTTCCGGAGGCAAGAAGCCTTTTGACTGCCCAGTCAAATTGCGCACCACCGCGTCACACATTGGGCGCCGAAAAAGAATCGCGAGAATCGCGTGCAAGCAACCATCGAACTCAAAGATGACTCCTGACTCCCAACCGCGGTCGGCAGTCGCCAGGCTCACGAATTCGAGCGGTTCGTCCAGTGCCGGCTCATTTGCGGTCAAGGCTGAGGTCAATCGAACGCGCGGCACAGCCATCCTGATCGTATGACCGGTAAGAAGAGAGAACGCACCCGCAGCGTGGCCCGCACCAATATTGGCGAGCTCGCTCAAGCGGTCGATCTGTTCTTCCATGGCGTCCGTCACACGGGACTCCGACTTAGACAAGGTGGTTGAGATCGAGTAAGAAAACGGGACTTCCATCTTCGAGGATCGTCATGCCCGCAAGCGCCTTCACTCCTGCAAGCAGTTCGGGCACGGGCTTCACATAGACTTCTTGTTGTCCGGCAAATTTGCTGACGCTGAGCGCAACGATTTCGCCGCGCACGTCCGTCACGGCGAGGGGGACCGGGTCGGGCATTTCGGTGCGATCCATTCGCATGCACTCTCCGAGATCGATCACCAGGATGGGCTCGTCGTCGACGAGCGTAAACATCTCGCCGCCACTGTCTTCGATCGAAGCCCGGGGTACTTCGACAATGCGTTCAACCTTGGCGATCGGCAGCGCGATGCGCTCGCCCGACACGTCGACCAACAGCACACGCTGAACGGCAGCGGTAATCGGGACTTCGAGTCGAGTCGTCGTCCCCTGCCCTTCGGTGCTCGCAATGTTGACCGAACCACCGAGCGCTTCGACTGTCGCTTTGACGGCATCCATTCCCACACCGCGGCCCGACACATCACTCAACTGCGCCGCAGTCGAGAGACCCGGCTGAAAAATCAAATTTAAATTTTCTTCTTTTGGCAGATCGTCGGCAAGGTCCGGATGCAGCAGGCCCACTTGGATGGCGCGGGTGCGCACCGCCGCAAGATCGATCCCCTTGCCGTCGTCGGTCACCTCAATCACGATCGAATTGCGTTCGCGTCGCGCCTCGATCACCACCTGGCCGACTTCGGGTTTCCCCTTGCGAATCCGTTCCTCGATCACTTCGAGCCCGTGATCGACGGCGTTACGAATAATATGGAGCAGGGGCTCATTGAGTCTGTCGAGGATCGAGCGATCGAGTTCGAGTTCCGTACCGAGCAACTGAACGTCAACCCGTTTGCCCTGGGCTTCGGCAACGTTACGGGCGACCCGGGGCAAATTTTCCATCACGCGTAGGAGCGGGGTCGTGCGCAAGTCGAGCACGCGTCGCTGAAGCTCGTTGACCCGGCGTTCGACGCGATCAAAGCGCTCGGCCCGTTCGGCACCGCTCACACCAGATTGCGCCGCGCCACGTAGCTGCCGCGAGCTGAGAATCACTTCGCCCACGGCACCGAGAAATTTGTCGAGCGTGTGCGTGCGAACGCGGACGGTAGGCGCGGGTACGAGCAGACTCTGCCCAGGACCCGTTACGGCGGCGCCGTTCTCTTGACCCGCCGCGGAGGCAAAAGCCCCATCGTCGCGAGCGACGACCGGAGTCAGTTCAAGAGTTTTTTTTTTGCTCCCGCCTCGGCCTCAAGGGCAGCCATCACCGCGGCGAGCTCAACATCGAGTTCAGCAGCGTCGGGGGGCTCGGGCAAACTTTCGGGGGGTGCGTTTGATTCAGATTCAACGCACATTGAAACCACCGGAATCGCTTCAATAGGCACCGACAGTTCCGAAACGAGATCGGGACGTTCGGGGGGCGCTTCACCGGTTTCGCTGACGATCGCGACCATCTGTTCGAGGCCTTCGAGCCCCCGGAACAACATGCTCAACGAATCGCCGGGCGGAACACAGCCAGCACTGCGAATGGTTTCCATACGGTCTTCGAGCGCATGCGACACTTCCATCACCGGGTCGTAGCCAACCGAGGCCGCCATCGACTTGATGCTGTGGGCCATCCGAAAGATCACGTCGATAGACTCGGCTGACGCCGTGTCCTTTTCGAGATCGAGCAGAGCCTTGCCCATGTCGGCAAGGTGTTCTGCGGCCTCTTCGAGGAAGAGGATCCGGTATTTGGCCATATCGAGTGCCACTGACTATGCGCCCACCATGTCTTCTTTTTCAACAAGGCGATCGAGGGTCGAAATCACTGCGTCGGGCTTGAAGGGCTTCACGATGAAGTTCTTCGCACCGGCCTGAAGGGCTTCCATGACCAACGTCTCTTGGCCGAGCGCACTGCACATCACGACCTGTGCGCGCGGGTCTTCGGCAAGAATGCCGCGAACCGCCTCGATCCCACTGCGCTTGGGCATCACGATGTCCATCGTGACGAGGTCGGGCTGCAGTTCGAGATAAAGCGCCACGGCCTCCATTCCATTCGTTGCTTCTCCAACGACTTCGTAACCTTCGGGCTCGATGATCTCGCGGATCATCTGCCGCATGAAAGAAGCGTCATCAGCAATCAGAACTCGAGCTTTCATGTTTCCTCCAACTTGGCTGCAATACCGCTAGGCAACAGCACCTTCTATGATTTTTGCCGCACGCGCCACAAGGCGCTGCGGGTTGATCACACTTACAACACGGTCATCCACCGTTCTGCGTTCGACGACGACGTCTTCGCCCCGCGCGCGGCCCGGCTCTCCATCAACCAACCCAGAGACAAAATCGATCGGCAATCCCAACTGGGCGACAACATCCAAGCCATCGGTCACGACGAGAAACTGCTGCGGAGTTCCCGACTCGCGTGCAACTGCAGGAGATCCACCCAGCAACAAATGCGGCGCCACCACCGGCAGCGCTTCGCCGTGCCAGTTCATCACGCCACCCAATTCGCGCGGCAGGGTCGGGACGCAGCTAAAACCCGACTGTTCCACCACTTCGAGAATTTCGGAAATCGGTAGTCCGTAAACGTTGCCGCCTACCTCAAACGTCATGAGACGATTGCCTGAAACGCTGTGATCGGGAACGGGAAGCTCGCTCATGCTCTTCCCTCCCCTTCGCTTCCGCTACCCGCGGTTCGGTAGTGGCTCAGCAGTTCGCGCAATTCTTCGGCGGCGGTCGATAGCTCAAGTGACCCACCCACCATTTTTGAAACGGCACCAAGCTGGCCCGAAGCCATGCGGGCAACTTCGCTGTGGGTACTGTCGCTTTCTTCAGTGCTGCCCTTGAGCTCGCTCATCGCGGCCACCATGCGCTCGGCACTGATGGCGTGCTCGTCGGCACCGTGAAAAATCGCTTCGGAACGTGCGGCGGCTTCGCCAACCGCCATGCTGATCTCGCCGAGTGAGTCCGCGATCGTATTGACGTCCTCGCGACCTTCCGTGATTACTTCGCTCGATTTTCGCATTTCGTCGGCGACTTCACTGGTGTCCGACTGAATTTCGTTGATCAGTTTTGAGATCTCGCCTGCGCTACGCGTGGCGCTTTCCGAGAGCTTGCGAATCTCGTCCGCCACAACCGAAAATCCGCGGCCCGCTTCACCCGCTCGTGCGGCTTCGATCGAAGCGTTGAGCGACAGCAAGTTCGTTCTGTGCGCAACGCTCGTAATGATTTCGGTGATCTGGTGGACGTGGCCGGTCTTGGCTTCGAGGTCGAACACCATTTGACCCGTTTGTTCGACGCGCTCGAATACGGCCCGCATCTTGTCGATCGCGAGTCCCGACACTTCAACGCCGTTGCTTGCCTTCTGATTCGCTTCCGCGGCAAAGCCAAACGCTTCCCGCGCACGACCCGCGTTCACTTCGATGTCGCTTGAGATCCGTCCAATCAACTTGGTCGTGCGATCGAGAAGCTCTCGCTTTCGGGCATTGCCTTCGGTCCCGGTAGAGACTGTGTTCGAGATGCCTTCATTGACTTCGCGCACGTTTTCGATCTCTCGAGTCAGGTCGTGTGCGGCAGTGGTCACCAGGTCTGCGTTGTCTTGCACGCGGTGTACGAACGTATTGAGCTGGCTCAACATGCCCTTCACGCTAACGGCGAGCTCGTCAGTCTCATCCGCAAAAAACTCGCGATCCGAAATCTTCAACTGCACGGTCAAGTCACCCGCTTGAATTCTGTCAGTCGCCTCGCGCAACGCTTCGAACTTGCGACCCAGGCTTCGCGACAAAGCAAAGCCGAGCCCACCGCCGACACCGAGTGCAATAAAAATCGATCCCCACTCGGAAAAGTCGAGTCCGAGGGTTCGGAAGCCCCAAGGCAGGACGGCACCGGATGCCGCTACAAGTAGCGATCCCGAAAGGAATTTGTGGGTCAGAGCGATTCTCACTCACGATCTATCGGCGCTACCGACCTGCACCTTGATGGCGTATGAGATACGAATTCGACGAGCCCCAAAACTCCGTCAAGAACGTGCAACTTCAGAAGTGACGAAAGCCACCGGCCGAGCTCGACGCACCGAGCCCGCGCAAACCGAGCGCCTTTTCGACGCGCCCCACTTCCGTAACTTGAACGCCTAGCCGCTTCGAGAGAGCCGCTTCGCTCTGTCGACGTACTCCGTTGAGCGAGCGAAGTGTAAAGAGGAGCTCGTAGTCTTCCCCCGCGCGAAGCGCGATGTTGTTGGCATCAAGTCCGAGTCGTTCACAACCGCGAGCGAATGCCCGCGGAGTTGGAATGCGAGCGAGATCGACCTCTGCCCCGACTCCCGACGCCTTGAGGACGTGGCCCAGGTCGGACACAAACCCGTCAGAAATATCGATACACGCACCCGCGTTTTTCAACCGTGCGAGGGCCCGACCCGCGGCGACGCGCGCATTTGGGAGATGTCGCAGAGCGGAACCTGAGTCGCTGCTCTTGCGGAGGGCCAAGCCGGCACCGCCGAGCGTGCCGGTGACGTAGATGGCATCGCCTGGCTGTGCAGTGTCGCGTCGTAGAGCACGCCCCCGCTGGACAGCCCCCAGCACGGTTATCGCCATCGTGGTCTGCTTGGCGCGGCTCAGATTCCCGCCTATCAGGGGACACCCGTAAGCCTTTGCTTCGCGCAGCAAACCGCCGAGCATTCCGTCGATCCGGGTAAGCGTCAGAGACGTGGGAGCGGAGAGCGCCAGGGTAAAGCCAACCGGGCGAGCGCCCATTGCGGCGAGATCGGAAAGATTCGCGAGCAGCGCACGACGTCCCAGACTTGCAGGCGACTGATTGTCCCAACGGAAGTGAATGTCTTCGACGAGGGCATCGGTTGAAACGACGAGGTCTTCGTTCGCACGCGGCCTAAGAACCGCGGCATCATCCCCAATGCCAACAACGACATCGCGACTGTGCAAGCGACTTGCCCGCGCCTTGATGCGGGCAATCAGGTCGAACTCGCCAAGCTCTGCCAGGGTGGTCATCGCGCCGAGTCTAGCTTGCTAATCGGCTTCGCGAGCCGAATGATCGGCAGACTAACGAAAGGCTATCGACCCTTTACCGAAGCCATCGGCCCAGGAGCGTGGGGCACCATCAGGGGCTGCGCTGCTTTATCGCGCCACGACAGGGGTTGCGACAGTGCCGCGTCGAGAACCTCTCGCTTGGTCTCGACCGGAACGAACTTGAGCTTGCGCCGCAGTTTTTTCGGAATCTCGTCGACTTCGGCCATGCACGACTTCGGAACGATCACAGTATCGATCCCGCAGCGCAGCGCAGCGAGCGCCTTCTCGCGAATGCCACCCACCGGAAGCACACGGCCTCGCAAAGTAACTTCGCCCGTCATCGCAACGTTGCCGCGAATCGGGTTGTTGGCCGCGAGAGAGAGCAACGTTGTCGCCATGGTGACGCCTGCGGACGGACCGTCCTTTGGCGTGGCACCTGCCGGGACATGAACATGAATCTGGTTGCCGGTCAGCGCGCGATCGTCGAGTCCCAGGTCGAACAAGATCGAGCGGGTATAGCTCAATGCCGTCTGCACCGATTCCTTCATCACGTCGCCCAACTGCCCGGTGAGGAGTAACCCATCACCTCTGGTCACGGACGCTTCGATGGTAAGGACTTCACCGCCCGCCTCCGTCCACGCAAGGCCATTGGCCACGCCGATTTGGTTTTGCTTCGAGTGCACTTCGCTTTCGAAGCGTGCGATGCCAAGATAGTTCTTGAGGTTCCGGCACGTCACGCGAACGACGTCCGAATTGCCCTCTGCAGTGCGGCGCGCAACCTTGCGGCAAACCTGGGCCACCTGACGTTCGAGGCTACGGACACCGGCTTCGTGGGTGTACCCCGTGCAGATCTTGTCGACGGCACTCGGCGCCCATTCGATGCTGGTCTCAGCCAAGCCGTGTTCGGCCAGCTGTCGCGGGATCAAGAACCGGTTGGCAATCGAAGACTTCTCTTCCGGCGTGTAGCCCGAGAGTTGAATCACTTCCATACGGTCCCGCAGCGGCGCCGGGATGGTGTCCATCGTGTTGGCGGTCGCAATGAACATCACCTTCGAGAGATCAAAGGGGACGTTCAAAAAGTGGTCAACAAAATCCGAGTTCTGCTCTGGATCAAGAACTTCGAGTAGCGCGGCAGACGGGTCGCCGCGGAAGTCGGAACCGAGCTTGTCGAGTTCGTCGAGCATGAAGACCGGGTTGTTCGTGCCCGCAGACTTTAGGCTCTGGATGATCCGTCCGGGAAGCGCACCGACATATGTCCGTCGGTGACCGCGAATCTCGGCTTCGTCCCGCACGCCACCAAGAGACACGCGAACGAATTCGCGTCCCATCGAGCGGGCAATCGAGCGACCCAGCGACGTCTTTCCAACGCCGGGCGGGCCAACAAAACACAGGATCGGACCACGCGAGTCAGCGCGGAGCTTGCGAACGCCCAAGAACTCGAGGATGCGCTCCTTGACTTCGTGCAAGTACGCGTGGTCGGTGTCGAGGATCGCGCGCGCGTTCATCAGGTCGAGTTGATCTGGCGAAGTATTGGACCATGGCAGGGCTACAACCCAGTCGAGGTAGTTGCGTGCAACCTGCGCTTCGGGCCCGTCGGGGTGCATCCGCTCGAGTCGTCGCAGCTGCTTCAGCGCTTCCTCTTGTGCTTCGGAATCGAGCCCGGCTTCTTCGATCTTATGCCTGTATTCGTCAGTCTCTTCACCACCACGCGAATCGACTTCACCCAATTCGTTCTGGATCGCGCTCAACTGTTCGCGGAGAAAGACTTCGCGCTGTCCGCGAGACATCTCTTCTTTCGCTTGATGCTGGATTTCGGCCTGCATCGTGGTGACTTCGAGCTCGCGTCGCACCAATGCATCGACTTTGCGAAGTCGAGAAAGCGAATCTTCGACTTCGAGCACTTCCTGCGCTTCGGCGAGTCGCAAACGCAAGTTCGTGGCGACGATGTCTGCGAGGCGCCCCGGCTCGTCGATGTTGGTCATAATCGAAAGCACTTCGGGGGGTAAATCTTTAAGCGGCAATAGCTCTTCCACTCGGGTGCGAACCGCGCGCACGAGTGCTTCGCTCTCGACACACCAGACGCCTCTCTCGTCACTCGGGATCGAGGAGACACTTGCCCAGGTACTACTCGAATCGCGATCTACAAAGGCGTCGATATGGGCCTTGCTCAGCCCCTGGAACATCACCTTCAGGCGACCATCAGGCATACGCAGGCTACGCATCACCATGGCAATGGTGCCGACGCTGTAGAGGTCTTCGTTCCCTGGTTCCGGGGTCTCGGGATCGCGTTGCGCCACGAGCAAGATCCGCCCGCCTGACGCAAGCGCGTCCTCTATGGCAGCGATCGAGCTTTCCCGCGAAACAAAGAGCGGGAGAACCATATAAGGAAAAAGAACGAACTCACGAAGTGGGAGAATCGGAAGTTCTTCTTGCGAAACTTTCTCAGAGGGAGATTCAATCATTAGAGCCCGTTTCGTCCGGGCGCCAAAGCGACTTGAGAGGCCGAGATCGATCGACAGGGATTCTCGTCAGGAGAAAACGCTCGCGCGAATGCGGGCGTTGATAACCAAACCGTGAATCGAAAAACTTGTCCCCATCGCAACCGTAAACCGCAGCCAATAAGCCGAGAAAAGTGATCCAGATCACACAGAGAAGCACCGCACTACGGTCAGAACGATCCGCTGGATTTCAAAACACAACTCGACTTGAAAGCGAAAATACCCGCGTAAAAATGCTCAATCGAGGGAAACGAATTTGCCGCCCCGCACCTTCAAGAGGAACGGCCGCTTCCTCGCATTCCCGTCCGGTGCCATGTTGATCACCCCGGACGCACCGGGAAACCCTTGGGTGCGCAAGATACCGTTGCGAACCTCTTCGCGATCGTCCGCCCCGGCAATTAACTGGGCCATCACCAGACGCGCAGCATCGAAACCGTGTGCCGCGAATACGTCGGGATTTTCGCCGAAGGTTTCCGTGTAGTGCCGAACAAAATCGGAGACGAACTCGAACCGGCTTTCCTCGTGAAACAATGCGCTGATCACTGCACCCCGCACATGCTTGCGACCGATCGAAACAAGTTCAGGATGATTCCAGCCACTCGGTCCCATGAGATTGACGTCATCGATTTCATGGAACGTAAGCTGGGGCGAGATCAAGATGACCTTGTCGTGCGAGTCGGGAATAAAGAGAACGTCGAAATCGACCTGAGGCGGTAGCGGGTCACCTTCGGGCCCCGCGAGGGCATTGGCGACGTCCCGTACCAAGCGCTGCTCCTCTGGGTCGAGCCTGCGAGAGCGCCGCAGAACCGTCTCTCTACGTTCAAGCGCTGCCTTTTCTTTTTGAGTGAGAAGCTTGTACCCGACCATGTTGCGGATCGGGCGCGCAAAGTCCGTGGCGTCGGTTTCGTACCCCGAAGACGCCACCACCATGCCGCCCTCCGCCGATACGGCTTCCCAAAAGTGATCGCGCATGCCTCGCCCATAGTTGTCTTTGGGGTAGAGAATCGCATAGCGCTTGGCGCCAAGTTCACTCGACGCATAGTCGACCAACGCGCGGATTTCGTCTCGGGGTGACGTGCGAAGGCGAAAGACGTACGACCGGTTCTGTGGCACTTCTTCGCGGGACGTCAGTGAGATCAGCGGGATCCCAAGCTGGTCCGCAACAGGCGCTGC
>JASDVE010000142.1:24930-25988 GCA_041891195.1 Myxococcota bacterium
ACTTCGCAAAGCGACCACTCAAAGGAAGCACAACCCCGATCACGCCTCCAACGTTGGAATAGTCGGGGCGGGGCATCGCCGCGACGTCGGCAAAGCTCGGCATCGTTCCACCGTCTTCAACGATGCGTTCTCGCAGTTCGAGCGCCAGCACGACTTCGTCGAACAACGCTTTGTCCGAGGACATAAAATCGTGTCCATCAGCGCGCTCGAAGTAGTTGTTCGCCGCTTCAAAGTCACCCCGTTGCAAAGCGCGACGGGACAGAAGCAATAGGATTCGCCCGGCCGGAAGGTCGCGGCGCAATAAACGCGACGCGCGGTTCAGGTCTTCATCCGCAAAACTGTCGACCAAGGTGATGATCTCGCGATCTAGATCTTCGAGCCCGCCGCCCAACACCGGGGATTCATAGTCGGCGTTCTTGAGCTCTTCGACCACGGCGGAACGCTCTCGAACTTGCCAGTTCAATTGATCAACGGGGTCGTCGCTCAAGCCGGCGAACAACCGATAGGCGAGCCGCGCCTCTGCGGCATTTAGTCTTTCGAAACGAACCTTCGTGAGGAGTCGACGCGCTTCGACGACGCGACCGTTGCGCGCTTCCATTCCCGCGAGCAATACCCTGGCGCGATCGGCGTTGGCCTCATCCGGGTAGTCGCGCACGATCAATTGCAACCAGCCGGCTGCGCCCTGCTCATCTGCATCCTGCAACGAAAGGTCGGCGAGCTGCGCCGCGGCGTCATCGGCGAGTGGGCTCGTCGGGTTTTGATCGAGGAACTCCATAAAGAGTCGTTTGCCCTCTTCCGCGTCTTGCTTCGCGACTTGAGCCGCCACCCGGTACTGGTTGCTTTCCGCGTCGTTGGCCTCGCGCGAAGTCCCGGCACAAGAAAGTGCGAACCAGGCAAGGCACGCAGTCGCAATCAGAGCGAGCAGGTTCGGTTTGCTCGCTCGGTTTAATTTCATGGCGCTGGTTTCCCCACTTGGCATCAATGTTCGCGAAAGGTGATTAGAGGCGTTGCCTCGGGCGAACCGTCGCATTCGCGACCGCCGGCGGCAATGGTCCGAA
>JASDVE010000142.1:26088-28096 GCA_041891195.1 Myxococcota bacterium
GCGACAGATCAATCGAAGAAGTCCTTCAATCGGTCCAGGAAACCAGATGTCGCCGGCGACACCTCAGTTCCACTTTCGTCTGCAAACTGCTCTAGCAATTCACGCTGGCGCTCGTTGAGCTTGGAAGGAACTTCGACAAAGATGCGAGCGTAAAAATTGCCGCGCATCTTCTTGAGCTGCTCTATGGGGAGACGGGGTTCGAGGGGTGGGAGCCCCTTGCTTCGCAATCGCAACATTTTTCCCGATTGCGTGCCCTCGGGAATGTTCGTTTTGACCTTCCCTTCGAGGGTCGGAACTTCAATTTCACCACCGAGCGCCGCGGTTACAAAAGGAACGGGGATTTCGCAGTGAAGGTCTGTGCCCTCGCGTTCGAACAGTGGATGAGCCTTGACGCTGAGCACGACATAGAGGTCGCCTGGGCCTCCGCCCGAGAGCCCTGCCTCGCCTTCTCCCGTTAGCCGCAAGCGCGAGCCGTCCTCGACGCCGGGTGGGACCGAGACCTGAATCGACTGCACGGTTTCGACGCGACCCGCCCCTCGGCAGTCGCGACAATGTTCTTCGATGACTTCGCCTGCACCGTGGCAAGCGTCACACGGACGGTTCACACGAAAGAAGCCCTGCTGGAAGGCGAGCTGACCCCGACCCTCACAGCGTCCGCAACGCTTCTTGCTCGTCCCGGGACGCGCGCCCGAACCCTCGCATGTGTCGCACGCTTTCGTTTTGGGGATGTCGAGACTGGGCTTCGTGCCGTTCAGGACATCGTCGAGATCGATTTCGAGGTTGTAACGGAGATCGGCACCACGCTGTCCACGACCTCGACCGCCGCGGCTCCCGCCAAACATGTCTCCGAATAGATCACCGAAGATGTCCGCGAAGCCACCGAGATCGCCGAAGTCTTGGGCGCCTCCCGCACCCGAAACGCCGGCGTGCCCGTACTGGTCGTAGGCCTGGCGCTTCTGAGCGTCCGAGAGCACCGCGTAGGCTTCAGAAAGTTCCTTGAACTTGTCCTCGGCCGCGGAATCGCCCGGATTTCGGTCCGGGTGAAATTCCATCGCCAGTTTGCGATAGGACTTTTTTAGGTCGCCCTCGGAGACCTGTCGGTCCACCCCGAGTATTTCGTAGTAATCGCGCTTGCTCACAACGTCGCCCTAAGTCTTCGGAATCATTTCAGAAAGGTAGTTGCATGTGCACATCCACCAAGCGGCGGGACACGGCGTCGGACTCTAGACACATGGATTCATCGCGCAAGGTGACTGCCGGAGGAACCTGAGCTTTCGGCCGATTATTCGGCGTCGTCCTCGGACTCGATGTCCTCATCCGTGATCTCGATCGCGGCGGTGGGCGGGAGGGCGCCATCGTCGTCTCCACCCAACGCGGCGTAGAGCTTTTCGGTCATGCCGTATGAAAGGGTCGAGAGTGCCTCGACGGACTCCCGGAGGACTTCGTAGTCACCCGACGCAATCAGCTCGGACGTGTTCTCAACCGCTTTGCGAATGGCCTCGGAGTCGTCGGAAGTGATGTCGGCACCGAATTCGTCGAGAGTGCGCTCGGTCGAGTACACAAGACCCGTCGCCTTGTTTTTGAGTTCGATCAGGCCACGACGATTGCGATCGTCGTCCGCATGGTCTTCGGCCTGAGACACGAGATCGAGGACCTGCTCTTCGCTCAAACCACTCTGGGCCGTGACGCGGATGCCCTGTGACTTGCCCGTACCGAGATCCTTTGCCGCCACGCTCGTCACACCGTCGGTGTCGATCGCGAAGGTCACTTCAATCTGCGGCACACCGCGGGGTGCTGGCGGAATCCCGAGCAACTCGAACCGGCCGAGGCTCATGTTGTCTGACGCCATGTCGCGCTCGCCCTGGAGCACGTGAATCCGGACGACCTCCTGGTTGTCTTCGGTGGTCGAGAAGACCTGGCTCTTCGTCGTCGGGATCGTTGTGTTTTTCTCGATGATCTTGGTGGAAACGCCGCCCTGGGTTTCGACACCCAACGAAAGAGGCGTGAC
>JASDVE010000143.1:0-5796 GCA_041891195.1 Myxococcota bacterium
ACTGGGGTCGAGCCATTCTCGCTCGTATGCGAGGCGCAACTGCGGGAGTATGTAGCGACCATTATCGTCGCGGCCAAACAGGGCGACGCGCACACCGAAGTTGGTCTGCAGTGTGTCGACTTCGTCGCCGTTGATGTCGAGATCGAGACTGTTGAGTCCACTCTCCGAAAACGAGCCTTGGTCCAGGTGGTCGTAGGTGACCGACACCATCGGTTGCACGAGCACGTTCTGCTGCATCGGCACGTGGTAGGCGGCTTCGAAAAAGACCGACACGTCGTTTGCGTCGGTGTCTGAACTCGCCGTACGGTCGATGGCGTTAAAGCGCACGCTTCGGCGGCTCTTCAAGTCGCTGTGTGCGAACCGGGTAGAACCGGTGACGTGAAAGGAGTCGTAGACCACGCCCACATACGCGCCGCCTTGGTACGTGTTCCCCGTCGTCTTTGAGACCGAATGTGGGGTCTTCATTTCGATGCGCGAATAGCCAAGGGTAACTCCGGCGGTTACGTGATCGGTGATCGCGTAGTCCATCCCGTAGAGCGGGCCGTAAATTCGGTAGTCGACGTCTTCGGCGTTCTTGCTTCCGCCGAGTTCTCCCATGACGCCTTGGATGTCGAGCCAACTCGTGATGCCGCCCTTGCCGACATGGCGCCCCATCGACATTGGTTCTTCCTGTTTGCCGTTCCGCGAGGCGAGGCGGTTTCGACGGTAGTCGCGGTAGCCACCGCGGTTGGGCTCACTTGTCGCAAATGCCATCCCCCCGAAGCCGTTGGGGGGAGACGCACTGCGCAGAAGGGCGGCGATCGGACTTCCTGGCGCGGAAACAGTAGGCACGGCTGAAGCTTGTTTTTCCCCTTGCTTGGTGAAGGGAAACTCAAGGTCGAATCGACGCGAAATACTGCGGTTGTACCGAGTCGAGGCGGCGGAACGCACGTCGACCAGTGCGGCGTATTCCTCGCCCGCAATTTGATCGAGAATATTCGGGATTTCGGTCGCCGGGACCGCGAAGTTTACGAACACTTCTTTGAAGTCGTCCGCCGTGTTCTGGTCGAGTTGACATTCGGGCAGGTTTGGACTCTGTGCGCAGAGGTACGCTTGGTCCAAAGCTCGCGCGATCTCTTGCTGATTCCCCGTTTCTGCGTCGTCCTCAAGGGTGGGGGCGAAAGTTGCCGTCAGGCAAACGTTGCCGTCCCCGGTGTCCGAGCACGCCTGGCGGTCGTCGTAGGTTAGCGCGAGGTCGAAGATGGCCGATTCGAATTCGATCCCGTCTCCTGTCGGTCCGCCGGTGAGCATTTGATTAACACCGACCGCACCATCCGAGTCGATGATGGTATACGACGTGACCGGATCGAGGGTGCCGTCAATGACGCCAGCTACCCAATCCGTGTCAAAATCGACTTTGACCGCGCCCGCTCCCAGAGACACCGGACTCACGGTATTCGTCAATTTCAACTTACCCGTAGCCGACGCAGCAGAGATCGTGACTTCGATTGCACTCCGGTTCGCAAGGGTCGCTGTGTTGGCCGTCATTGTGGTATCCGGATCAAGCTTGAGGGTGCCTTCGAGTTGAAGGTCGCCCGCAATGACGAGCTCGCCTGAGATGGTGCCGCCCAATTCGACGGTGACCCTACCGCTAATCTCACCCTCCGCAGTTCCCGAAAGCGTGGCTCCGTCGCTCACGGTCACATCGACAATGTTCAACATGGCAACGCTTCCAAGCGCATTTTCGAGCGCCAACTCGCCATTGAGGATGCTGAGATCACCGCCGAATTTTTCTTGCGTGCTGTCGACGAGTAGCCGACCGTTGCCATCTTTTTCGAAGATGCCTTTACCGTTGAGCGCTCCGTCAAAGGTGCTTGCCGTGTCGATGTCAATTTGCAGGGTCGCCGGGGTTACCCCATCTAGACAATTGAGCGACCCATTTTCGTTAGGGCCCAACACGACGCCAGGACAAATGTAGACTTCCCCCTGGATCGCATCGGTGTCGCCCGAAAGGGCACCCTCGATCACGTACGTGCCGCCGGCATAGTCGTTGTCGCCGGTGAGTTCGAGCGAGCCCGTGCCGAGTTTGAGCACCTGGCCGTTTGCGCCACCGACTTCGAAACTACTGATGTCGCCTTCGAACGAACCTGAATCTTCGGGTTCAATTCTGAAACGTACCGACGCGTGTTCGCAGTTTCCCGATACGGTGCCTTCTTCTTCTTCGTTGTTGGAGCAGATCTGAATGTCGCCGGGCAGACTGTTCGCATCCGTTTCTAGGATGCCATCGGCGAGCACGAACCCACCTCCAAATTCCGCGTTTGGCGACAGATATTCGATCTCGCCGGCACCCGTTTTGATGATCCGGCCGTTCCCAATGGTGGGATTGTTGAAGAAGAATTCTTGTTGGCGTTGGGCGCTTTGGAGGTTCAGTCCATTAACTTCGTAGATGAGATCGATCGTGCCATTGCCATTAGTCGATCCATTGAAGATGAGCCCCTCAGATATGAGGTCGACGTTTGCGAGCGTGAGGTTTTGTCTCTTAAGAAAGATGTCGCTTGCGTCGTCGCCAGTTCGTTGAATGAAAATTAAGTAGTCGGTGTCGGTACCGGGGGGGGCCGCCTCGATCGTGGGCGCCTCGATTCTGAGCTCGCTGGTGATTTCGAAGATCTCGTTTGGAAAAAGGTCGAGTAAGATGTTGATCCCACCGCCAACCGGATCCACGAGATCGTCGAGTTCAGCCTGGTCTCCTAGGTCGAAGTCGATCGTGTCGAACCCTGAACCATTGGCATTCGCTTCATTGACTGCCCAACGAAAGCTCCGCATACCGTCCACGTCGTCGCCCACGCTGTCTTCGATCGTGTCGACGGTGAAGGTGTCTGCTGAGACCGGGGCCGGAGTTGCCGCGACCGCCAAGATGATCGCAAAGGCAACCGCGCTGTGCACAAACAGCCCCCCCCATTTGTGCCCACTTCGGAAACTGTCAGCGATCAACGTGCATTCGATCATGTTGGTCCTCAATCGGCAAGCTCGCCGGAAACCCAGCGAAATTCATGCGGACTCAATCACATGCTGACCTGCCGAGCGAGCCCTGTTCGCCCCCCCTCACCCGAGTCTAAATGGAGGAAGTTCGAACTTTTACCACCGCACGTTTTGAACAAGCGCGCCGCGCGACTCTCGGGCGTCGCAGTCAATAGAGCCCCCCGTGGGGTGCGCGGTTCCAATTGCGCGCGTTCATGATATACGACTCGCGGCGATCCATCGTCTATTCGTCGAGATCCGGAACCCAGTTCGCACCGTTGATGTGCGAACCCCCATCGACGTAAAGCGTATTGCCCGTCAGGTAGCGCGACTCTTCGCTCGCGAGAAACAGCGCGACGGGTGCGATGTCGTCATAGCAATCGCCGATGCGCCCCATCGGGTTTGCGGCGTCGGTGCTCGCAAGCAATTCCGGATGCTTTTCCATCATCGAGTGAAACGAAGCCGACTTGGCAGCGGGGCAGATGACGTTGCAGGTGATCCCGCTCTCCGCCCATTCGCGTGCGGCCGTTCGACTCGCCGCGCGCAGTGCTTCTTTTGACGTGTTGTATTCGGCCGTGCCCATGTGAGCGTTCACGCCGTTGAGTGAGCAGATATTGATGATGCGCCCATAGCCTGCGGGCTTCATGATCTTGTGTGCGGCTTGCATCGCCCAAAACGGTCCAAGGAAACCAACGCCAAGGCCGTGGTTCATCGTGTCGACCGATTTATTTTCGATGCGCCCGACGTGTCCGCCACCCCAAGCATTGTTGATCAGGATATCGAGTCGGCCCCATTTGCGGACTGCGTATTCGATCATCGCCTCGACGGCAAGCTTGTCGCTGGCGTCCGTTTCGATGAAGGCGCCGGCCGCGCCGAGTTCGGTTTCCATCGCTTTGCCGGTGTCGCAGTTGAGTTCGGCAATTACGACCTTTGCACCTTCTTCGGCGAACCGACGCGCCATGCCCGCGCCAATGCCGTCGCCGGCTCCCGTAATGATGGCGATGCGTCCTTCAAGCTGTCCCATGTCTGTGCGTCCTTTTTTGGAGTTGATTTGCGGTGTCGTAGATGCCTTACAAGCCAAATTCGCGAATGAGTGCTTCTCTGTTTGCGTCGAGTTCGGGCGCAGCCGCGCGCGAACTCGGATCTTCCACGCCCGAGATCTTGATCGGGTTGCCCGCCACGCGGAAGTTCTCGAGCCCCGGCTCGTCGACCTGAACAACCATGTTGCGCGCAAGGGTCTGCGGGTGTCCGAGCACTTCGGCGACGTTTTGAATTGGCCCCGACGGAACCTTGGCCTCAGCCAGGATGCCGAGCCATACCTTGGTGGCCTTTGTCTGCAACGTCTCTTCAAGCGTGCGCTTGAGCTCCGCTTGGTTCGCGGTGCGCGACGCATTGCTTTCGTAGTCGGGGTTGGTGAACAGTTCCTCTCGCCCGATGCATTTGCACAGCGCGCGAAAGAGTCCGTCATTTCCCGCGGCGATCACCAAGTTGCCATCTTGGGTTTCAAAGCTGTCGAAGGGCGTGATCGAAGGATGGCGGGAGCCAAGGGCTGTCGGGATTTCGCCGGTGGCCTGATAGCGCGCGATGGCGTTTTCGAGGATCGCGACCTGGCTGTCCAGCATGCTGACGTCGATTTTGCTCGCCGTGCCGGTTTTTTCGCGTTGGAACAACGCCGCATTGATGCCCGCGCAGGCGAACATGCCCGCGGCCAAGTCTCCAACTGAAGTACCGACCCGGGTCGGACTCCCGCCGGGTTGCCCGGTCAAACTCATCACCCCCCCCATTGCCTGCACGACGAGGTCGTATGCCGGGCGTTCGCGCAGCGGTCCCGTGTCACCGAAGCCAGAGACCTGGGCGTAAATAAGCCGAGGGAAGCGCGCGTGGAGATCGTCGAAGCTGTAGCCGAGCTTGTCCATGGTTCCCGGTCTGTAGTTCTCGATCAGGATGTCGGCATGCCCGAGCAGTCCTTCGAACAAGGCGCGGTCTTCGCCCGCCTTGAGATCGAGCGCAATGCTCTCTTTGCCGCGATTGAGCGAGATGAAGTACGCGCTCTTTTCCTCGATGAAGGGGCCGATGTGCCGGGAGTCGTCGCCGACGCCGGGGCGTTCAACTTTGATGACCCGGGCGCCGAGATCGCAAAGCATCATGCTGCAGTACGGGCCAGCGAGTACCCGAGTGAGGTCCACAATCGTAATCCCCGCCAAGGGGCCCAGACTCGTCATGCGCAATGGCTCCAGGGAACCGTAGGGACTGTCGTCAGCGGCATGGACATAAGTTTCGAGTCGTCTCCCGTCGCCTGAAAAATCTGTACGGCGCCGCTTCATCATACAAGGAATGCCGTGTTCTGCTGAGCCCGGCGCTATGCTCTGCCGCCGCGAGTCAGGTGGCTCCAACCATCACGAGCTCAAATTACCGAGCCCCCAACAGGAGATGCGTCAGCCATGAGCAAAGGCGACGAAAAAACGAGCTTCGACGTAGTTGTGATCGGCGGAGGTCCCGGGGGCTATCCCGCGGCGATTCGTGCGAGCCAGTTGGGGCTCAGCGTGGCGCTGGTCGAGTCGACCCACCTCGGTGGGATCTGCTTGAACTGGGGATGCATCCCCACAAAGGCGTTGCTCCACAGCGCCGAAGTGTTCCAGCTGGCGCACCACATGAAGGAATTCGGAGTGAATGCCGGAGAGCCAACCGCCGACATGGGTCAGATGGTGAAGCGCTCTCGACAAGTTTCAAAACGGCTCACCACCGGCATCAAAAGCTTGATGAAGAAGAACAAGGTGACGGTCTTCGACGGCTTTGGAC
>JASDVE010000144.1:0-5796 GCA_041891195.1 Myxococcota bacterium
CAGCTTTAGGTTGATAACGGACTCGCCTTTTCAAGCCACCATCAATCGGTCCTGTGCAAGTAACCTTATGCGGCGCAAGCAGGCGGGAATCGCGCTGGAAGTATAGGGACGTCTCGCTCTTTTTGGGCGAATTTAAGCACAGTATTGAATGGGGTGCGCAACAGATTCGCTCTGACATCTTATTGTGGCACTTCAACTACGCATGGCGAGGTGGCCGCAGTGTGACCGATTTTGATTGTGTCGCTCTACGATTGGGTTTGCCGTCGAAGAAGACACATCGTTGAGTTTATCGAGGTATGCCTCACCAAATTGCGTTGCGACCTTTGATCGCGACTTCGATCTGGCGACAGTCAAGATCGACCTGTGCGCTTCAGACCGGTTAACGAAGGCAAAACCCTGGTTTCAGAACCGGGTGTCGTGTCCTGGCGGCTGCGATACGGTTTTGCTCGGATTGTTTCGTCACTTTGACGTTCATCGAATCGCAAAACATATTTGGAGGCACAGTTGTGCGGGTGGTTGCCGGACTGCTTGGAAGCCGAGTGTTCGAGGGACCGCCGAAGGGGGTTCGTCCGACTTCCGACCGGGTCCGCGAGTCATTGTTCGCGCGACTGGGGGACCTCTCTGGGTGCAGCGTGCTCGACCTCTTTGCGGGGACCGGATCGCTTGGCATTGAAGCGATTTCCCGCGGGGCTAGCAGTGTCACCTTCGTCGACCGGGCTCAACCGTCCATCAAGGTGTTGAAGAAAAACCTGGACTCGCTGCAGATCGGGCGTCAATGCACGGTGATGCGCAGTGAAGTTCGACTCGCATTGCGACGGCTGGCCAATGAAGGTCGGCAATTCGATCTGATCTTCATGGATCCGCCATATGCCGAAGATGAATATGGCCCCGCCTTCAAGCTGATCGCCGACAGTGGTTTGCTTACGCCGGGCGGAGCGCTGGTAGTGGAGAGTGCAAAGCGCCATCCTCTGCCGTCGGTTGCCGAGTTGAGTCTCGAAGTGGTGGATGAACGTGCAACCGGAGATACGCTGATAACACAAATGTGTCATGTTTCAGGAGAAGAGATGGCGAACCAAACGGCCGACGGAGCAAACGGCGCATCAGGCGCAAGCGAACAAAGTTCCGGTTCGCGTGCGACCGTGACCCGCAATGCGACAGTGGCATTGTTTCCTGCGAGCTTTGATCCGCCGACCAACGGCCATATTGACCTCATCGAACGGGCTCAAAAGGTCTTCGACGAAGTTGTCGTTGCCGTTGCGATCAACGTCGGCAAGACGGGAACATTTAGTTTCGAAGAGCGCATCGAGATGCTGAACCATGTGACGGGAAGCATGGAAGGCGTGCGGGTTGAGGGCTTTTCCGGGCTCATGGTTGAACATGCGCACAAGATCGGTGCCACGGTGATCATCCGGGGCCTGCGCGCGATCGCGGACTTCGAGTACGAGTTCGAGATGACCCTCATGAACCAACACCTTCAGCCGGACCTCGAAACCCTATTTATGATGACGAAGCAGGAATACCTGTACGTCAGCTCATCACGACTCAAAGAGCTGGTGCGGTTCGGCGCGAATATCGAAGATTTTGTTCCCCCTCTCATCGCCAAGCGATTGGTCGAAAAGCTGGGCTAGCGCATCTCCCCATGTGCCCGTTTTGGAACGCGAGTCGCCGTTGTGTAAGCTCCTGTTGTTGAGGAACTTTTCAACAGTGCTTTGTCGCTGCTTGCGAGTCTGATCCAGTCCTCATCGACAGCCGATTGCCACATGAACAAAAAGCCCAAGGAGAAACTGCGATGGATTCACGGCGCATCGTAATTGCCGTGACCGGTGGGATCGCCGCCTACAAGATCCCTGAGCTGGTTCGCGCTCTGACATCCGCAGGGCACATCTGTCGTTGCGTGCTCACCCGAGAAGCCACGCAATTCGTTTCCCCGTTGGTGCTCGAAACATTGAGTCAACATCCGGCTGGCGACGATCTGTTCGATTCGAATAGCGGCGAGATTGACCATATCGCGGTCGCCGACTGGGCCGATCTCGTGGTGGTCGCGCCCGCTACCGCCAACACGCTTGCCAAGATGAATCACGGCATCACCGACGACCTCGTCACCGCAGTCGTGCTGGCGACCAAGGCAAATTTGCTCGTTGCTCCCGCGATGAACGTCAACATGTGGAGCCATCCCGCAACCGAAGCCAATGTGGCTGCACTTCGCAGTCGGGGCGTATTGATGGTGGGTCCCGACGCGGGGGAGCTTGCCTGTGGTTGGGAAGGTGAGGGACGCATGTCTTCGCCGGCCGACATCGCCGAGGCGTGTAATCGCGCCTTGACTGCACAGAGTCTTACGGGGCAAGTTGTGTTGGTGACGGCGGGGGGAACGTCCGAACCGATCGATGCCGTGCGCAGCGTGACAAATCGTTCGTCGGGCAAGATGGGTTTTGCGATCGCGAGCGAAGCGTCGCGTCGCGGCGCGAATGTCATTCTCGTCGCAGGTGAGACTGTGCTTGAAACGCCGCCTTATGTGCAGCGGATCGATGTTCAAAGCGCGCTCGAAATGCACGAAGTCGTGATGCGCGAACTTCCGAACACCCATGTTGTCGTCAAGGCTGCGGCGGTCGCAGATTTTAGGCCTGCTCACGCCGAGACCCAAAAGATCAAGAAAGAAGATCTCGCCCCGAACGAAGGGATTCGAATCGAACTGGTTCCGAACCCAGACATTCTCGCAGAGGTCTGCGCGCAGGTCGCCGCCACATCGGGGCGCCAAGTCGTTGTCGGTTTTGCGGCTGAGAGCCAAGACGTGATCCCCGCCGCCCAGCGCAAGCTTGCGCGAAAGGGCTGCGACTTCATCGTGGCCAATGACGTGTCGCGTACGGACGCGGGCTTCAACGTCGACGAAAACGCGGTGACGTTTGTGTGGCCGGGTGGGCAAATCGAGGAACTGGCACTGCTTCCAAAGCATCAAGTTGCGAGCGAGATACTGGACCGTGTCGAGAAAAAATTGGGAGAGTGCACTTGAAGAAATTCGCCAGAGCGAGCTCACTGGTTCTGCTTTCGTTGGGCGTGGCCTTGTTGGTCACCCAGGCGGTCAACGCAGCACGCGGCGGACACATCAACGTGGCGAGTGTCTCCGGGTCGATCAATCCCGCGTCCGCCGACTACCTGATTGAATCGATTGCAACGAGCGAACGCGACGGCGCCGCGGCGCTGTTGATCGAACTCGATACACCGGGCGGGCTGGTCGCTTCGACCCGGGACATCTTGCAGGCGATGCTGAATGCCGATGTCCCCATCATTGTGTACGTGACTCCGCGTGGTGCCTGGGCGATTTCTGCCGGCACGTTCATTACGGTGGCGGCAAACGTTGCGGCGATGTCACCGGGGACGAGTATCGGTGCGGCGCATCCGGTGTCGGCCAGCGGTGGTACCGAACGACAACCGACTGACGAAGAAGAAGAGGGAGCCAACCCGGCCGGCAGTGTCGACGTAGGGATGGAGAAAGCCGAAAACGCCTTGGCGGCGATGATGGAATCCATCGCGCAGGAGCGGAACCGCAACGTCGAGTGGGTCGTTCAGGCGGTGCGTGAATCTGTCGCGGTCGGTGAAACCGAGGCACTCGAGTTGGGGGTGATTGACTTGATCGCCGACAACCGAGCCGAACTCTTGAAGAGCATCGACGGGCGCGTGGTTCGCATCAATGGCGAAGAGCGGACCCTTGCGGTGGCCGGGCTTCCCGCCAAGAACCTTGAAATGACCCTTGCACAGGTGATCTTCAATTTTCTCGCGGACCCAAACGTCGCGATTCTTCTCTTTATGGCCGGTGGGCTTGGGCTTTACGCCGAGTTCAATAGTCCGGGGTTGATCGTGCCGGGCGTGTTGGGCGTGGTGTGCATGGTCCTGGCCGGCATCGCGTTCCAAATCTTACCGTTCGACTGGGTGGGCCTGATCTTGATCCTTGCAGGGCTGGGACTCTTCGTCGCGGAAATGTTTTTTCCGACCTCTGGTGTTCTGTTCGCGATCGGGATCGTCTGTATGTTGCTCGGTGGTACGATGATTTTTGATCAGCCCGACTTCAGCGATTTGACCGTTTCGTTTTGGAGTGTCTTGGTCCCCGCAGTCGGAGCAATGGCCGTCTTTGGCGGCTTGATCGTCTTCGCGGTGGGCCGCGCCATGATGGTCGGCCAGATCATGGGCGTGGACGAACTCGTGGGCTTGGTAGGGAAAACGGTGAGCAAGCTCGAACCCGAAGGCAAGGTGTTCGTGCGCGGCGAATACTGGAATGCGGCTGTAACCGAAGAAGAAGAAATCGAAGAAGGCGCCGCCGTTGAAGTCGCTTCAATCGAGGGCCTACAGATGACTGTGCGTCGCGCGAAGACTTCGTAATCGGAGCCGAGCCGTCGTTCAAAAAATGCGTGCCGCGCTGCTTGCGAGTCGCCTATCATGCAACGCGCGCTGGAATCCTGGAGGGGGTGCACCATGTTTTTCGCCATATTTATCGGTATTTTTGTCTTGGGGTTGGTTGCGGGCGTTCGCATCATCACCGAGTACGAGCGCGGCGTCGTGTTTCGGCTGGGCCGCTTTTCGGGGGTGAAGTCCGCCGGCTTCAAATGGATCATTCCCGGCGTCGACAAGATGGTGAAGATCAGCCTGCGGGAAATCGTGATGGACATTCCGTCTCAGGAAGTCATCAGTCGCGACAATGTTTCGATCAAGGTGAATGCGGTGTTGTACTTCCGTGTTCTGCATCCCGAGAAGTCGATTATCCAAGTCGAAAACTATTTGTACGGTACGTCGCAGTTGGCGCAGACGACCTTGAGAAGTGTTTGCGGTCAGGCAGAACTTGATGATTTGCTGGCGGATCGCGAAAGCATCAACCGCAAACTCCAGGAAATCATCGACCAGCAGACCGAGCCCTGGGGTGTCAAAGTGCGCGCCGTGGAAGTCAAGCAGATCGACCTTCCGCAAGAAATGCAGCGCGTGATGGCGAAGCAAGCCGAGGCCGAGCGTGAAAAGCGCGCCAAAATCGTGTTGGCCGAAGGTGAATTCCAAGCCGCCCAGCGGTTGGCGGATGCGTCACGGGTGTTGGCATCGGAACCCACTGGCTTGCAGCTTCGCTACTTGCAAACTCTCGCAGAAGTCGCGGGTGACAAAAACTCGACCATCCTATTCCCGGTGCCCATCGATATCCTGCGACCTTTTTACGAGAAGGTGATGGCCTCTGAAAAGAGCGCAGGGAGTGGTGGCGTTCCGGATCCAGTCGTGATGCCGGGAGCGGACTCGTAGCGTGTCTGCGCCCGGAGACGGTCTGAATATGGACCAGAAGATACGTCGCGGCGTCGGCAAGACCATCTTGAATTGGTTCGTCGTGTTGCTGGCGCTGGGCGTGATCGGTGGCTGGATCTCGACAGGCGTGTACTACACCGAGCCCGGCGAAGCGGCGGTGGTTCTCGTTCTGGGTCGCTACCACACCACTGAATACGATGAAGGCCTTCATTGGCGCTGGCCCGCACCTCTTGGGGACCACGACACGGTGAACGTCAGCAAAATGCGGCGGGTTGAGTTTGGGGTCGACAAAGAATCCGGAGCAAACCTCGATCAAGATGTTGTCCGAGTTCAGGAGAATGAAGTTCAGACTTCGGACAGCAATATCGTGATCCCCAGGTACGTGGTGCAGTATCGCATCCAGAATCCATTTACGTATCTCTACAGTCTCGAAAACCCGACGCAGACGTTGCGTGACGCTGCACAAGCGGCGATGCGAGAAGCGATTGGCCGCCACTCGATTGACGAAGTTCTCCATAGTGATCG
>JASDVE010000145.1:0-3276 GCA_041891195.1 Myxococcota bacterium
GACATGGGGCATTGGGACGTGCCGGACACACGAGAGGTCTTGGCCGAAGCGTGGGAACTCGTCGAGAAGGATCTGTTCACGCCCGACGACTTCCGAGCGTTTGTCTACGATAACCCGCGCAAGCTTTGGGAAAACTGATGTCCGGATTTCTTCAAAGGCACCGCCATCGCTTAAAAGACACTGCTGTCGAATAAGCGGCGCGTTGTCTCGTGTCAGTAGATGACAACGCGCTGCGCTCCAAAGCCGTCCCTGCATAGAACGGCAGCGTAGGCACAATGCAGTAGCGTCGACAAACGAAAGCCGCGACCTCCCCCAGTGGATCCCTTTTCGTCGACTGTGCGCTTCAACGTCTAAACCAAAAAAGACGGTGACAAGGGCGGACGTCACAAGCTCTCCAGCGCAGGGAAGATCTCGCTCGGAACCCGTCATGCCGAGCGCGAGCTCGGGAACCCCGTATTACAAGATGTCGCCGGATGTCTCGATAGCGTGAGCATGAACAGGACACGAGCTCAGGGCAAATATGAGATGGAGCAGGACCACCGGCACAGAAATTCCACGCCTATTCATTTTGCTCCCCCCAACCCCATGGCACCTCAACTTGCCTCCGGCCCATCGCGGAACGAAGCTGAGACCCCGCAGCCTTGCGCGAGAAAGAGTCGCTTCGTGGGGTGGCCCGTACAGCAGGATCGCACTAAACCCCCCTGCATGACCATCGATCTCAATTCTCATGCGGAAGTCGGTCCCAACGCCGTTGGCATCAAAACCTTCGAATTGCGCAATGCCCAGACATCGGATCGCACGCTGCCAGTCGATGTCTGGTATCCCGCTCAAGCCAGTTCGAACTACGACGCGCACCCCGAAGCCGCCCACCCACTGAATGTGCCTCACCGAGCGCAGGAAGGCTTGGCCCCCGCACGAGGATCCTTCCCACTCGTTGTTTTCTCACACGGAAACTCGGGCTATGGCCGGCAGACCACATCGCTCATGACTCACCTTGCGAGTCATGGAATTGCCGTCGCGGCCCCCGACCATGTGGGAAACACGTTTCTCGATTCGTTGAAAATCAAGAATGAAGAGGACCGCAAGCGCGTCCACTTCGAAGCCCGCGAGCATCGCCCCCAAGATATCCACGCGGTGACAGACGCTGTGCTCGCGGGGATCGAAGGCGTCGCAACTCTTGACCCCGGCGCAGTTGCGGTCCTGGGACACAGTTACGGGGGCTGGACCAGCTGCAAGATGCCCGGCATCGATTCACGAATCCGTGCGGTATGCGGTCTCGCTCCGGCGACCGAAGCCTTCGTGGGCCGCAAGGCTTTCGACCCGGGCGAGCTTCCGTTTCCTGGCGGTCAGCCGACGCTACTCATTGCGGGCACCGATGACGTCCTTGTCGACACCGAGACGAGCGTTGCAAAACTCTTTGATCGCCTTGGCACTCCACGCGCACTGGTCGGCATCGACGGCGCAGACCATTTCCACTTTTGCGATGCCATCCCGATGCTGCACGGCTTGCACGAAGCCAACAAACGTCCGGCGCAAACGCGACCGACTCGCCCCTATGAAGACCTGCTCGAAGAAACTCGCATGCAGCGCGTGCTCGGCGCGATCGTGACGTCTTTCTTCAAAGGTGTATTCGACGCGGAGACTGACGATCCTACTGCTCACCTCACCGGTGAGTCGCTCGCAAGCCTAGATCCAGCGGCGGTCCGGCTGAAATAGCCTCGTCTTCGTCTTGTCACGCCCTCGCGGCGCGCTACTCACGCGGACGCAGCGGTGTCGGGTGACCAAAGAGCCAGCCCTGCCCGTAGTGGATCCCGAGTTTGCTCAACATCTCAAGTTCTTCGGGACGATCCAGCCCCTCGCCAATAACCTTGGCACCCATCTTTTCGGCAACCGTGAGGAGCGCGGACAGTAGATCCTGACGAGCGAAGTCTTCGTCGACGCCACTCACGAATGCACGGTCCATCTTGATGAAGTCCGGCGAAATTTCGAGAAGGGCTTCAAGCCCGGCATACCCCGAGCCCGTGTCATCAAGCGCAAACTGGAAGCCCAAGCTGCGGTAGTAGTCGCGGGACTCTTTGAAGACGCTGAAGTTTTCGATCGACTCTTGTTCGGAAATTTCAAAGACCACATCCGTGGGACTCAGTTGACAGTTTGCAAGGGTCTCAATCAAGCGTTCCGCGCGAAAGTTTGGATCGTGGAACGCGGTCGGAAGAATGTTGAGGAAGAGCTTGGTTCCTTGCGGAAAATCAACCGCTCCGCGGAGCCCGCTCGCGCGGGACTGGCAGTCTAGTTCGAAGACCATGTCGTATTCATCGGCAGCACTGAACAGATGAATCGGCGAATGAAATTCGGAATCGTCCGGTCCGCGCACGAGCGATTCATATGCAAAGACCACGTGAGTGTCGACTTCCACGATCGGCTCGTACACCGAATACACGTTGCGATCGAGCACGATCTCCTGAAAACGCCGTCGACGCTCCCGGGCGCGCTGCGCAATATTGTGTTTAACGTCCTCACGAGCCTGTTCGACAGCTCGATAAATTTGGGTCTCTGCGCTGAAGCGAGGATTACGGAAACAGACTTCGAAACCCATCTCGACCTTGGGAGCCCGGCGCAAGTGTGGATAAAATACCTTGCCCGCGTTCTTGTGAATCACCTGGGCGAGCGCTTTTTCGAAACTGGGGATTTCGTGACGCAGGATCGACGCGTCGTCGACCCAGTTCAGGAACGCCACCCAGATCTCGTTTCGCCCGGCCTCGGCGGTCATGACCAAGTCGCATTCGTGGAGTTTGTCGGCGGCGACTTGTTGAACGAGGCGCCCAAGCGCGTTGAGCGCATCGCGTCTCGCTTCATGACCATTCTTGCGCTCGATCGCGTCGATGAACGATCCGTCGACCACCATCAAGCCAAGCCCGCCCGCAGCATCGAAGCGCTGAGCGACCCGTTCGAGCGCCGCACTCGCTGTCATGAGTTCGCCGGAGCCCGGGCCCTTGCCGTCTGCTGGGTCCGGCTCTGGATACGAAAGCGAAGAAGGATTCATGTATTTGCCCATCGGCAGTTCCGCGTCCTGCGTTGAGCCCGCGTGGGATTTGTGTGGGATTTACTACCAGACACGTTCAAGGATCTAAACGGCGAGAGTCCGACGAGACTCGCCACCGCTTCATGTACCGCGGTGTCGACCTCGGGAATCACGTCGAGAACCTTGCGAATCTCGCCGCCGCGCGATTCGGTTCGTCGTTTGCACACACGGCGCCGTGAACTGAGCCTTTGAGATGC